>NZ_MEEL01000015.1:0-9106 GCF_001724435.1 Microbacterium sp. SCN 69-37 | reverse complement strand
GGCCGGATCGCCGATCACGCCGACTTCTGCCAGGAGTACGACCGACTCGCCGAGGCGATGAACGGAACGCCCCGATGCCGCGACTGGGAAGTGGAGGCCGAGGTCACCGTGACCGTCCGGGTCACCTACTCCACCAGTGCGACCACCGAGGACGACGCTGACGAGAACGCCCGCGAGGGCATCGACTTCGATGACGTGCTCGCGGCGTACCGCGCCAACGGGCACGAGAGCTTCGACGTCGAGATCGTCAGCACCGAGCGGGCCTAACCCGCCCCTGGCGGGGCCACAGCGCCCCGCCAGGGCCACCGGAACACACGCGCGAGCGGAACCACCCGGCCACCCGGCAGTACCCCATGTCCGGGAAGGTCGCCGACGCCGGCCTATATGAGCAGCACCCCTATCCCGGTGTCTCGCCAATGTCGGCGACGAGCGCTATTGTTGTGTATGTCAGATACACAACACAGTCACTAGGAGGAACCCATGACCACCACCCAGGTCGCCTACGAAACGATCTCCACCCGGATCTACGACAGCGAAGAGGGCTACTCGGCCAGCAACAACAACATGGCCTACCGGGCACAGGATCTCGAAGACTACGGACGCCGCGGCTTCGCCCTGATCTCGACCGTCACCGCCCCCACCCACGACGGAACCCTGATCATCGACACCCTCGCCCGCACCGCCGAGGCCGAATAGGAAAGATGGGCGCTCGTCGCCACCCCGGCGGGCGCCCGCCCTCTGCGCTCGATTTCGAGCGTGCGCCCTCGAAATCTCCCGCGCTGCGCGCTTCCCATCCCGCATCTGATCTGCTAGTGTTGTGTATGTCAGATACACAACACGTTCGGGAGGACCACATGAACACCACACTCACCACCGCCACCGCCCTCGAGGCCCGCGCCGCCTGGTCGACCATCACGGAGCCCGGCGACACCACCGCCGGCACCCTCACCCGCCACGCCGGCCACACCGCCGCGCTCGAGGCGCTCATCGCGGGCCGCGACGCCCTCCTCGCCGCACTCGCCGCAGCAGACATCGACGTCGACGAGGCCACACAAGCCGCCGCCCGCTGGCTGCCCCGCCACAACGCCCGCCTCATCGACCAGGCGCTCGAGACCGCCGCCCGCCACGGCATCACCCTGATCGACCCGGCCACCATCCCCGGCCTGAGCGACCTCGGCGACGCCGCTCCGCACATCATCTGGGCGCGTGGCACCCTCGCCCCGCTCACCCGCGACCTGCCCGAACGGATCGCTGTGATCGGCGCTCGCGCAGCCACCAGCTACGGAGAGCACGTGACTGCCGAGATCGCCGCCGACCTCGCCCGTCGCGGCATCGTCATCGTCAGCGGAGCCGCCTACGGCATCGACGCCGCCGCACACCGCGCAGCCCTCGCCGCGGGCGGGTCCACCATCGCCTGGCTCGCCGGTGGGGCCGACCGCCCCTACCCCGCGGGGAACAGCGAGCTGATCGCCCGGATCGCCGACCGCGGCGGCGTGGTCGCCAGTGAGGTCGCCCCCGGCTCCGCACCCACCCGCTGGCGCTTCCTCGCTCGCAACCGACTGATCGCCGCGACCACCGCCGCGACGGTCGTCGTCGAGGCCGGCGTGCGATCCGGGTCGCTCACCACCGCCCACCACGCCGCTGCCCTCGGTCGCACGGTCGGCGCCGTCCCCGGCCCGGTCACGTCCGCCACATCCACCGGATGCCACCGCCTCATCCGCGAGGCCGACGCCCACCTGGTCACCAGCGCCGACGAGGCCTACGAACTGCTCGGTCACTGAGGCCCGCGGGGGCCAGCCACCCGCCGGCCCCCGCACCACAGCCCGGAGAGGACACCCAATGGGAACCCCGCACGACGTCGACCCGCTCGCCCTTGCCACACCCGCGCTGCTGCTGCTCTGGATCGCTGCGCTGCTCGCACTGCTGCTGTGGCGACGCCACATCCGCAACGCCCCGATCGCCGCCTACGCTGACATCCTGCGCCGCGCCTCTCGAGCTCGCCGCCACGCAGCCGCGATGATCGCCTGGCACATTCTGGGCGGCCTCGTCCTCCTCGGCGCGTTCGGGCTGCTGTCCTGGCCCGCCGCGGCCGCCGGCCTCCCGCTGCTGCTTATCCCCGCGTTCGGCATCCGCAAGTGGGCGCGCACCGCGCGCACACTCACCCGCATCCTGCACAGCCCCACCCCGCACACCCGCGCCCAGCTGCGCACCTGAACCAGGTCGTATCGGGAACTTGCGGCACACCCCGACATGCACTAGTGTTGTGTATGTCAGATACACAACCCAATAGCAGGGCAACACAGACCATCAGACCCGCGGGGATCGCGCCACCAGGACGATCCCCCCGGCAGGACGGGCACCAACACGCAGCCTGACGAGCGCTCGCCGCTCGCCGCTCGCCCGTCAATAGCAGCCGGCCTTTCGTCCTCCACCCGGCCCGCTGCCGGCGGGGGCGGCGTCCCTGACACCGCCGCCCCCGCCCCTTCCGNCCCCCCCCGCCCCTTCCGCCTCGTCTTCGTTCGCGAAGACCTCCCCACATCACGGATGCGCCAGAGCCGCTTCCTCTTGTCCGCTCCATCTGATATTGTTCTGTATGTCAGATACACAACTAGATCAAGGAGGATCAGCATGCGCTGTCTCATTTGTGACCAGCCGAAGGTCATGTACATCCCCGCCGACGACGCCCCTGATGTCGGCCTGTACAGCTGCGAATGCGGGTTCGAGATCGAAGGCCCCGCCGAGAACGCCGCCCGGCCCGCTCAGCCCACCCGCTCACCGCTCGGTCGGCCCACGCCGATCGCAGCTGCCCCGATCGGACTGCTCGCGACCAGCGGCCCGTACCGACGCTGAATAGGCCACGAGAGATCCAGGAGACCGACGTGAGCACCACCACAGAGCCCGGCGACACCCGATCATCCGAAGTCACGTACATGGGCCGCCGGCCGCTGAGCACCGGCAAGATCGGCTACGCCTACGCCGACGACGACGCATCGCCGCGGTACTACAAGGCCGGCCCTCGTGACCGGCGCACAGATCGGGCAGCGCATCACGCTCGAAGGCCCCGCCGACGACCCGAACGTGTACTACTCCAAGGGGCCGCGAGCCCCCCGCATCACCGGTTTCGACGAGACGATCGACCGCGACACCCTCACCCGGTGGCAGGTTGCCGATCGAGCGGCCTACCAAGCCAAGGCCGACGCGGGCGCGAGCAACAGAGCGGCGAAGCACGCCGCCCACATGGAGCACCACATCGAGGCGCTGACACAGGCCGCCCGCAACCTCACCGGCCCTCAGCGCGCAGCGTTCGCCCGTTACGTCGAAGACCGCATCCGGGGGTGGTGAACGTGGCGCCTCACCGGCGCCGGTTCGCGAACGGCCACCCTCCGAACTGCTCGGCGAACGCGGCCCGATAGGCGATCTCGACATCCTCGGCGACCTGACCGGGCGTCTCCACCCACGCCACCAAGAGATCGCCGTGATCGGCCAACTGCCAGATCGACCGGCCGCCCTTGTGGCTAGAACCGCGACGGGCGTACTGCCGCAGTCTCGTGCGCAGCCCGCCGCTCTTCGCGTCGGCCTTGCCGATGTACACAACCGGCGTCCCGGTGATCCAGCGCCCCTGCAGGTCGTCGACGGCGTACACCGACCCGGCGCGAGCGACGGAGACCTCGAGAATCGTCGGCGGCGTCGACGCAGCGCGCAGCACGACATAGATCCCAGGCCGCGGAGGAATGTCGACGGTCGGGATCTCGGCGAAGGTCACAAACCCGGTGAAACCGGCAGCTTCCAGCCCTTCGCGCGTCCAAGCGGCCGGCAGCGCGAGCGAGCTCACGCGAGATCCTCATCGGTCGCCGGCGCCGGCGCGGCCGCCGGCACTCCGAACAGAGCAGCCGTGCGGCGCTCGAGCAGGTGATGCTCGACGTCGCCGGCATGCAACGGCGCCTGGCCGACGCCTCGCGCCGGCCGCTGCTGCATGTACCAGTACAGCTGCCGGTTGCCTTTCGCGTTGTGCTGCTGCGCAAGCTCGCGCGCCTCGTCCCGGGTGAACAGCCACACCTGATCGGTGGACAACAGCGCCAGCGCGAGGATCTCCGCGCGCAGATCATCCGGGAAGTAGAACCCGACCGACAACGCCCCCTTGCCACCCGAGGGAGAGGGGGCCGTCTGGGTCTTGACCTGAACGGTGACAGCCTCGGCGCGCAGCGAGGAGTAGACCACCAGGTCGATGCCCGAGTCCGTCGTCATCCTCGCCGAGTCGATGCCGAGCTTGAGAAGCCGGTACTGCACGAGCAGCTCGCCCGCTGCGCCGATGTGCTGAGTGGTGGTCACCGCGGCATCGTCTCACGCCGTCAATCACCCGCCGCAGCGAGCAGACCCTTGCCGATGTCATACCCGCCTGTTAGTGTTGTGCATGTCAGATACACAACATATACGGAGGATGCAATGACCATCACCGCCTGGATTGCCACCCACAGCGACGGCACGACCTGCACTGTCGCCACCACCACAGCGGACTGCCCGCACAACCACGCGTACACGGTGCCGGCCGAAGCGCCGGGCACGAAGGGCCTGCTGATCACGACGACCGGCGAACTCGCGATCGCAGCGTTCGGTGAGCTCGAGGACTACCAGCGCGCGGTCGGCGGCTACATCGAGACCGTCAGCCTCGACGATCGCCACGATCTCATCGCCAACGAGGAGGGGCTGATCCAGCGCCTGCCGATGAACCTCCTCGCCAGCACGATCGCGAAGCGCCCACTCGTCGGGGACGTCGTGATCGTCGGGTTTGACGATGCCTCGGGCGACTTCGTCGACGTCGACGACTCAATCGTCGACAGCATCCGCCGCACCCTCAGCGCGTGATGCCCCAGCCGGCGTCGCCGACGTCCACCGCCTGCCAGCGGTGGACGCTCGGCCGGCACTCCTGGCGCCACGCCTCCGAAGGCGGGTTCGATCGCCGGCGGTTCACCGTCGCGGCGATACCCGAGGCACTCGCGCGCGCGTTCGTGTGCCGCCACCACTACAGCGCTTCCTACCCCGCCGCCCGCCTCGCGTGGGGCCTGTTCACCGACGACGAGGCCCTCGTCGACGACGGCCCTCTGACCGGGGTGGCCGTCCTGTCGGTGCCCATGCGCGCAGCCGTTCTCACCAACGTCTTCCCCGACCTCGAGCCGTTCACCGAATCGCTCGAGCTCGGCCGCTTCGTGCTCACCGACGCCGTGCCCGCGAACGCCGAATCCTGGTTCCTCGCGCAGGTCTGGCGCCAGGCTGCCGCGGCCAGCCTCCGCGGGGTGGTCACCTTCGCCGATCCTCTGCAGCGGCAGCGCGCGATCGCCGACGTCGATGAGGACGGCCAATCGGTCACCCGCGTCGAGACGATCACCCCCGGCCACGTCGGGGTGATCTACCAGGCCACCAACGCCGTCAGCCTCGGCCGCTCCACCGCCCGCACGATCAACTACGTCCCCTCCGCCGGGCTCGTCCTCCCCGAACGCACCCTCTCGAAGATCCGCACCGGCGAGCAGGGCTGCGAAGCCGCAGAGCGCCACCTGGTGACCCTCGGCGCACGAGCCCGCCGAGCACACGAGGACACCCGCAGCTGGCTGCGCACAGCGCTCGAGGAGATCGGGACGCAGAAGATCCGCCACCCCGGCAACCACCGCTACAAGTGCGCACTGTTGCATCAGATGACTCTGCGGAGATTGCGGGCGGTGAGGGATCACCATGCACTGCTGACGACTGTGATCCTGTCGCGTGTGCCGTTGTTGGGGCAAGCTTCCGGGTTTCGATGGGCCTGCGTCACCTTAACCTTCGACTTCTGGGCGGGGGGCTCTTGGCTGATCAGCAGCTGATTTGGTCGCGTTCCGCATCGTCGTCGAACATCTCGTGACCGTCGCCGATCGCGATTAGAGAACGATGCATTAAACGCCCTTGTGTTAGGCTCATAGCCATCTTTGTTGGGATAGATGCATCGAGGTGAAATGAGGCGCACACTCCGCGGTGTTGCACCGGTGATCCCGCTGGACCCGGCGAAGATGATGTTCGACCAGATGCTCGAGGGGTTCGCACTGTCGATGCGGTCACGAGGATTGGCGCCGTCGACCATCCAGTCGCGGGTCTCGATCGCGGGCAGATTTCAGCAATTCACAGGCGAGTACCCGTGGGAGTGGACGGAGAGAGATGTCGAGGACTACACATCGTCACTTCTCTCGGGTGGAACCCAGCTCGCCCACTCAACGATCCGTGGGTATCACCTCGGGTTGCGCTGGTTCTGCGGGTATCTCTCGAACCCCGCCTATGACTGGCATGACCTGTGCATCGAACGGTTCGGCACGGCTCCTGGCCAGATCTGCCACGACTGGAACACATACGCGCATCTGTCCGAGTTCGAGGCGAAGCCCGGCCGTCGCCCACTCGATTACGACGAACTCGAAGCCTTCTTCGCCCGCGCTGACGAGATCGCCGTCAGCCTGCTCAGATCCGGACGGAAGGGTGCTCTACCCGCGCTACGCGACTCGCAGTTCTTCAAGACCATCTACGCGTTCGGCCTACGTCGACGGGAGGCGGTGATGCTGGATCTGCACGACCTACGCCCCAACCCCGAAGTTCCGCACTGGGGAAGCTATGGCAAGATCCACGTGCGGTTCGGGAAGGCGCTTCCAGGCTCCCCACCTCGACGACGAACCATACTCGCCGTGCCGGAGTTCGAGTGGGCGATCGATGGACTCAAAGTGTGGGTGGAGCAGCTTCGTCCTCGAATGAAGGCGGTCGATACACGAGCGCTCTGGCTCACCGAGCGAGGAAGCCGAGTCGCGTATCGGCATGCGAATCAACGCTTCGCCCTCATCCGCGACGATCTCGGGCTCGACAAGACCCTCACTCTTCACAGTCTCCGTCACTCCTACGTCACTCACCTCATCGAGTTCGGATACGCGGAGCGATTCGTCCAAGAGCAGGTTGGACACAATGCATCTTCGACGACGGCCATCTACACGTCGGTCAGCGACGACTTCAAGAACCGCATGTTGCAGGAGGCGCTCAGCAGGGTGCACGGACAGAAGGAGGAATCGGCATGACCCGCAAAGTCGAGTGGAACCTGAGAAAGCTCCTCGCGCTCCACGACATCTACAAGACCACCGAGCTCGTCCCGCTGCTCGCCTCCCGCGGCGTGAAGCTATCCCGAGAACAGGTGTATCGGCTGGTCACCAGCACTCCCCAGCGCCTGAATCTTGAGGTCCTCGACGCGCTCTGCGACATCCTCGACTGCACCCCCAACGATCTCATCTCGTTCAGCGCCGCGACCGCCACCGCTGCGAAGGAGGCAACTACGGGGCGACCGGTGACTGACGGTGCAATAGGGCCCGTCCCCGCCCGCATCGTGCGCCCAAACCAGCAATGAGCAGCACCACCTCCCTTGCCGACATCGCCGCCCTGTTAGTCAGCGACGGGGAACCGTGGAAGACGATCGGCAAGGCGGGTGTCGCCGAGATGCTCGGTTTAGTCGTAGAAACGCCGACCGCCCGGGCCTGGCTCATCCAATACCTGCAAACCTCGCCCAACTACGCGCACAACGGCGATCAGCAGATGAGTCGTTCCGCGCAGCGGCTTCTCCGACTCGCCCGCGCACAAGGGCACGATGTTGTCGTGCCGGCCTGCACACACTGTGATCGAGATCTGCTGCTCGGAGCCAATCACCCCGACGGCTCACGATGTTGTCACGGGTGCTATACCAAGGCGACACCGAAGATCTGCGGCCGATGCCACCTCCCTAAGATCATTCGACGCAGACTCGAAGACGGCTCGGCCGTGTGCGGGACGTGCTGGAGGAAGGATCCCGCCAACTACCGGCTCTGCACGATCTGCGATCGGATGCAGCCAGCGCACAAGCGAGTCGACGGCCATAGCGTCTGCGAGAACTGCGCGGATGGACGCATCGGGCGATGTGTCCACTGCCACAAGACCACGACCATCGCCGTCTCCTTCCTCGGAGGAGACACCTGCGAGTCGTGCTACCGGCACGCCAAGTCCACGAAGAAGAAGTGCCCCACCTGCTACACGAGTGCTCTGCTCGTCGCGGTGGACGAAGCCGGCAACCTGGTTTGCAGCACATGCGCCGGAACCCCACCCCGATACGCATGCCCACGTTGTGGCAACGAAGAGCCACGGTACGGCCGCATCTGCCATCGCTGCCACGCAACCGACTGCGTCAATGACCTCTTTGCCGAAGGAACCGCGCGAACGCGCTCGCTCCTCGCACCCCTGCAAGTGCGGCTACTCGATCACCCTGAACCCCAATCGATGGCGAAGTGGACCAAGCGAAGCCGCACCGCAGCCCTGCTCCGGAAGATGCTGCGTGAGGAGATCCCGATCAGCCACACTGCACTCGATGATCATCCAGCCTTCCAGCCTGCCAACCTACTCCGGCACTCGCTTACAGACGTCGGCATCCTCAAGCCGCGCGATGAAGGTGGAGTCCGGTTCGAGCGATGGCTCGACGCCTTCCTCAGCGACCGGCCCGACTCTGTCGCGCGACACCTCACACCGTTCTGCCGATGGGAAGTCACCGCACGCACCCGCCAGCTCATCAGGCAAAAGGGGATCACGGACGGGTCCTACATGCGGGCGCGACTGATCTGCCGCACAGCAGAGAGATTCCTCAACCACCTCGACCAGAACGGCATCGATCTCGGGACAGCGCCGCAGAGCGTCGTCGAGCAGTACCTCGACGACAACCCAAAGGAAGCCTCCTCCCTGCGAAACTTTCTCCGCTGGGCCGCGCGGACGGGCCGCGCAAGACGGCTCCGACCCATCAAGCATCCCAGCGGTCTCAAAGCGACCAGCTACCCACCAGACGAACACAAGAAGTGGCTCCAGAGACTGAGCACCGACGAGTCGCTGCCGCTGATCACGCGGATCACAGGTCTCATCAGCGGCCTCTACGGTCGACCCGCTTCCCACGTATTGCGCCTCACGCGCGCGGACATCATCGATGATGGCAACACCCTTCTGAACCGTCCCAGGTTTGATGCCGCATCCTTTTGAGTTGATTGGATGTCATCATGCCGAAGAAGATTGATCTGGCGGTGCGTGAGCGCGCTGTCCGGCT
>NZ_MEEL01000014.1:0-7452 GCF_001724435.1 Microbacterium sp. SCN 69-37 | reverse complement strand
CCGTGCTCGTCGGCGGCCGCCGCGTCGGCGATGACACGGTGCTGGCAATCGACGCGACCGTCGACGTGCTGCCGCCGTTCGCGGGCGGCTGAGCGGGCGACCCGTTACCCGCCGATGCCCTTCCAGGTCGCGGCACCGTCGTCGGTGAGCTGACGCTTCCACACCGGAAGCTCGCGCTTGATCGCCTCGATGATCTCGCGACAGATTGTGAACGCCTCATCTCGGTGCGGCGTCGCGACGGCGATCACCACCGCGGCATCTCCGACCTCAAGGCGCCCGATGCGATGGCTCACGGCGACCGCGGCGCGGCGCGTCGAGATCGCGGCGAGGGCGATGTCGTGCAGCGTCGCCTCGGCATCGGGGTGGGCGGAGTACTCGAGCGCGACGACGGTGCCCGCAGCCTCCGGGTCGTGATCGCGGACGGTGCCGACGAAGGATGCCACGGCACCCATTGCGCGGTCTTCGACGGCGGCGAGGTGCGCCGCGATGTCGAGTGGGGTGTCGCTGATCCGGGCGATGCGTATCGCGGTCATGAGTGGTCTCCTCCCTGGAGTTGGTCGAGGACGTGCGCCGCGACGGCCAGGATCACGGGCATCCCGTCGGCGACGGCGGCGGGCGACCCGGGCAGGTTGACGACGAGGGCGTCTCCCACGACACCGGCAAGGCCCCGCGACAGCATGCCGGCAGGCTTCGCGGCGGCGCCGAGCCGGCGCAGCTCTTCCGCGATCCCCGGAACGAGGCGCTCGAGCACGCGCGCCGTGCCTTCGGGAGTCTGATCACGCGGCGACAGGCCCGTGCCACCCGTCGTCACGATCAGGCGTGCCCCTGCGGCGAGCGCCGCCTGCAGCGCACTCTGCACGGCATCCGCCCCGTCCGGCGTGACGACCGGTTCGGCGCAGTCGAAGCCCGCATCACGCAGCGCCGCGACCGCGATGGGGCCCGCCGCATCGGCACGGATGCCCGCGGCAGAGCGGTCCGAGACGGTGATGACGGCGGCGGGGGTCGACACATCGCCAGCCTACGCCGCGCCGACCAGGCCCCGTCCGGCCCCGGCACGGGAGAATCCGACGGATAATGAAGCATGCCCCGCCCGATGCACGCCCACCGCGGACTGGCACAAGCCAGCCGCCTCGAGGTCGCGTACCTCGTGATGGAGCGTCCCGGCATCTCGCTCGCCGAGCTCTCCGAAGAGACCGGCCTGCATGCGAACACCCTGCGTGACCACGTGCGCGTGCTGATCGCCGAGGGGATCATCCGCAGCGAGACCGAGCGCCGGCCCACCCGCGGACGCCCGCCGGCCGTGTACTTCCCCGTGCGCGCGACGACCGACAACGAGATGGCGCAGCGCCGCGTCGACGAAGCGAAGCGCCACGGCGACCTGCTACGCCGCATCATGGCATCCGAAGCGCCCGAGCTCGATGAGGATGCCATGCACCAGCTCGACGCGCTCTACGAGCACCTCGACGAGTTGGGGCTCGAACCCGATCTCGACGAGAAGAACCTCGAGGTCGCGCTGTCGCCGTGCCGGTTCCACACGCTCGTCGCCGAGCACGGGCACGCCGTGTGCCGCGTGCACGAGGGCCTCATCCGCGACGTGCTCGACCGCGCCGAGGGCCCCCTCGAGGTCGACCGCCTGCTCCCCCTGGTGACCGACCACCAGTGCGAGCTGCTGTTGCGCCTGCGCCCCGCTGACGCCTGAAGCGCGCCCCGCGCTTATTTCGCCGGTCGCGCGTCGCGCAGCATGCCGGCCACGACGAGCGCCGCAGCCCCGACGAGCACCAGCAGCCACAGGCCGAGCGCGTACGAGTTCGTCTCGGCGTGGTAGGTCGCACCCATCACGAGCGGCGGGAAGTAGCCACCCAGGCCCCCGGCCGCGGCGACGACACCCGTGACGGCGCCGACCTTGTCGGGCGGGGTGGACGGGCCGACCCACGCGAACACGGCGCCCATGCCGAGGCCCATGGCGAATGCCATCAAGAGGAACACGAACCCGGTGAGCACCCCCTCAGGTGGCTGCTGCCCGACGACGTACGCCGCCGCGACGATCCCGGCGAGAGACACCAGCGAGATGATCTTCGGCCCGAACTTGTCGGCGAGCACACCGCCGATCGGGCGGGCGATGACGGCGACCGCGGCGAACAGCGCCGTGCGCGTGCCGGCGCCGACGGCATCCACGTCGTCCGGATAGATGGTCACCAGGTACTTCGGCAGGTACGTCGAGAACGCGACGAAGCCGCCGAAGACGATCGCGTAGAGGAACGACATCTGCCACGTGACGGCGAGCTTGAGGGCGCCCTTCACCTTCGGCACGAGGGGCTGTCGGCTCGGCTGCCAGGCAGGCGATTCGCGCAGGAAGAACCAGACGAGTGCGGCCATGACGACGAGGACACCGGCGATCAGCAGATGGGTCGGAAAGTAGCCGATGCTCTGCGCGAGGCGCGGCGTGGCGAAGGCCGATACCGCCGTGCCGATCATGCCCATGCCGAAGATGCCGTTCGCGAAGCCGCGCCGCGCGGGCGGGAACCACGCGCTGGAGAAGGGGATGCCGACGGCGAAGATCGTGCCGGCGATGCCGAGCAGAAACCCCGCGACCACGAGCAGCCAGAAGCTGCCGATCGATCCGGCCAGCGCCACGAGCAGCACAGCGGGGACCGCCGCCAACAGGACCCCCGTGAACATCTTCCGCCCGCCGAATCGGTCGGTGAGGGCGCCGACGACGATGCGGCCGAGCGCACCGACGAGGACGGGTGTCGCGAGCATGAGCGAGACCTGCCCCTGGTCGAGGCCCATCTTCTCCGCGTAGATGTTCTGCAGCGGAGCGATGGCCATCCAGGCCCAGAAGCCCGCTGTCGAGGCGAGCGTGGCCAGGATGACCTGGCCGAGCCCGCCTTTCAGGCGGGGATCGGCGGCCGGCGGCGCGTCGGGGACCTTCGTTGTCACGGCGACTCCAATCGTCACGCTCACGGTAGACCCACGAACAGGGCGCGCCACAGAGGTTCACCGTTGAAATTCACGCGGATCGCCGTGTCCCCATAGTGACCAACCTTCAGTCGCGATTAAATACGGTGAAGCACGCGCTCGCCCCAGGGATTTCTGTCGATACTGGGGTGACACCGGCAGCCAGGAGGACCGATGACGCCCCAGATCCGCACGACTCCCGCGACGGACGGGCCGCTGGCCGACACCCTGCTGACGATGGGCAGGTTCCTGCGCCGCGGCGAGACGAGCCCCGATCTGCGGGCGGTCTTCCTCGAGGGTGGGCGCAGCGGCGACGTCTTCTACCGCGACCGCTGGGCGCACGACAAGGTCGTCCGTTCGACGCACGGCGTGAACTGCACGGGGTCGTGCTCGTGGAAGGTGTACGTCAAGGACGGCATCATCACGTGGGAGACGCAGCAGACCGACTACCCGTCCGTCGGCCCCGACTCGCCCGAGTACGAACCGCGCGGATGCCCCCGCGGCGCCGCGTTCAGTTGGTACACCTACTCCCCCACGCGCGTGCGGTATCCGTACATCCGCGACACGCTCGCCGAGCTGTACCGCGACGCCAAGCGCACGCATCCCGACCCCGTCGACGCGTGGGCCTCGATCGTCGAGGATCCCGAGAAGTCGCGCGCCTACAAGAGCGCCCGCGGCAAGGGCGGCCTGCTGCGCACGACGTGGGACGAGGCGATGGAGATTGCCGCCGCCGCACACGTGTACACCGTCAAGGAGTACGGCCCGGACCGGGTCGCCGGGTTCTCGCCGATCCCCGCGATGTCGATGGTCAGCCACGGTGCCGGGGCCCGGTTCCTGAACCTCGTCGGCGGCACGATCCTGTCCTTCTACGACTGGTACGCCGACCTCCCCGTCGCGAGCCCGCAGGTGTTCGGCGACCAGACCGACGTCCCCGAGTCCGCCGACTGGTGGAACGCCGGGTACCTCATGATGTGGGGCTCGAACGTACCCGTCACGCGCACGCCCGACGCGCACTTCATGGCCGAGGCGCGCTACCGCGGCCAGAAGGTGGTCACGGTCTCACCCGACTACACCGACAACACGAAGTTCGCCGACGAGTGGGTCGCACCGCACCCGGGCACCGACGCCGCGCTCGCGATGGCGATGGGTCACGTCATCCTCACGGAGTTCTTCGTGCAGCGCCGCACCGCGCCCTTCGAGGACTATATGCGCCGCTTCAGCGACGCGCCCTACCTCGTCGCGCTCGAGGAGCACCCGTCGGGTCTGGTCCCCGGCAAGTTCCTCACCGCGAGCGACCTGGGCGGCGAGGATGCCGCCGTCCCGCGTGCCGACTTCAAGACCGTCCTGCTCGATCAGAACGGCACCCCCGTCGTTCCGAACGGGTCGCTCGGCCACCGCTTCACGCCCGAGGACGAGGGGCGGTGGAACCTCGACCTCGAGGGCGTCGTGCCGCCCCTGTCGCTGCTCGACCTCGACGACACGACCGAATCGGTCGAGATCGTCCTCCCCCGCTTCGACGTCACGCCCGGCGGCGAGGACGAGGCGCACGCCGGCGGGACGGGCACCGTCACCCGCGGCGTGCCCGTGCGCCGCGTCGCCGGCCGCCTCGTCACGACCGTGTTCGACCTGCTGCTCGCGCAGTACGGCGTCGCGCGCGACGGACTGCCGGGCCAGTGGCCGACCGGCTACGACGACCCGACCACGCCCGGCACGCCCGCGTGGCAGGAAGAGCTCACGAACGTGCCCGCGGCGCAGGCCGCGCGCATCGGCCGCGAGTTCGCCGACAACGCCGAGCGCTCGGGCGGCCGCTCGATGATCCTCATGGGAGCGGGCACCAACCACTGGTTCCACTCCGACACGATCTATCGCACGTTCCTGGCGCTGACGACGATGACCGGATGCCAGGGCGTCAACGGCGGCGGCTGGGCGCACTACGTGGGGCAGGAGAAGGTGCGCCCCATCACCGGCTACTCGCAGTACGCGACGGCCGCCGACTGGAACCGCCCGCCCCGGCAGAACATCGGCACGGCGTTCTGGTACCTCGCGAGTGACCAATGGCGCTACGACGGCCTGCCGGCATCCGCCCTGGCCTCTCCGCTCGCCCGCGGCCAGTTCGAGGACCGGACGACGGCGGACTGCCTCGTCGAGTCGGTCAAGCGGGGATGGATGCCTGCCTACCCGACCTTCTCGCGCAACCCGCTCGACCTGTGCGACGAGGCCGAGGCGGCCGGCAAAGAGCCCGCCGCGCACATCGTCGACTCCCTCACCGACGGGTCGCTGCACTACGCGGTCGAAGACCCCGACGCCCCGGAGAACTTCCCGCGCGTCATCTCCATCTGGCGAGCCAACGTGCTGGGCTCGTCGGGCAAGGGCAACGAGTACTTCCTCAAGCACCTGCTCGGCACCGACTCGGCCGTCCGCGCGCCCGAGTCGCCCGAGGGGTCGCGCCCGCGGGACATGGTGTGGCACGAGAACGCACCCGAAGGCAAGCTCGACCTGCTGATGACGGCGGACTTCCGCATGACCTCGACGACGCTGTTCAGCGACCTCGTGCTGCCGGCGGCGACCTGGTACGAGAAGTACGACCTGTCCTCGACCGACATGCACCCCTTCATCCACGCGTTCACGCCGGCGATCAACCCGCCGTGGCAGACGCGCACCGACTTCGATCTGTTCGGGGCGCTCGCCGAGAAGTTCAGCGAGTACGCGGCGGTGCACCTGGGCGTCCGCAAGGACGTCGTGGCCTCGCCGCTGCAGCACGACACCCCCGACGTCATGGCGACCCCGCACGGCACCGTCCCCGAGGACGCGCCGCTCGTACCGGGCGTGACGATGGCCAAGCTCATCGTCGTCGAACGCGACTACCCCAACCTCTACGAGAGGTGGAAGTCCCTCGGCCCGCTGACGGCCAAGCTCGGCATGACGACGAAGGCGATCACGTACCACCCCGACCGCGAGATCGAGCAGCTGAAGCAGAAGAACGGCGTCGTGCAGTCGGGCCCGTACACCGGCAGCGTGCTGCTGGACACCGACAAGAAGGCGTGCGAGATGATCCTCGCCTTCTCGGGGACGAGCAACGGCCGCCTCGCCGTGCAGGGCTTCCGCGAACTGGAGAAGAAGACGGGCCAGCGCATCGCGCAGCTCGCCGAAGACCACGAGGGCTCGCACATCACCTTCCAGGACGTTCAGGTGCAGCCGCGCAGCGTCATCACCTCGCCGGAGTGGTCGGGCTCCGAGCACGGCGGCCGTCGCTACACCGCGTTCGCGATCAACGTCGAGCACCTGAAGCCGTGGCACACCCTGACCGGCCGCCAGCACTTCTACCTCGACCACGACTGGATGAGCGAGCTCGGCGAGAGCCTGCCCGTGTTCCGACCGCCGCTGGACATGCACCGCCTCTTCGACTCCGAGAAGGTCGGCACGACCAAGCGCATCGCGGGGCCGGGCGCCGCCGGGCAGACCGAGGTGACGGTGCGCTACCTGACGCCCCACTCGAAGTGGTCGATCCACTCCGAGTACCAGGACAACCTGTTCATGCTGTCGCTGAGCCGTGGCGGCCCCACGATCTGGATGAGCACGCAGGATGCCGCGAAGATCGGCGTCCGCGACAACGAGTGGATCGAGTCGTACAACCGCAACGGCGTCGTCGTCGCCCGCGCGATCGTCTCGCACCGCATGCCCGAGGGAACGGTGTACATGTACCACGCGAAGGACCGCACGGTAGATGTGCCGATCGCCGAGACCAGCGGCCTGCGCGGCGGCATCCACAACTCGCTCACCCGCATCCTGCTGAAACCGAGCCATCTGATCGGCGGCTACGCGCAGCTCGCATGGGCGTTCAACTACCTGGGTCCGACCGGCAACCAGCGCGACGAGATCACGCAGATCCGCCGCCGCAGCCAGGAGGTGGAGTACTGATGAAGGTCATGGCTCAGATGTCGATGATCATGAATCTCGACAAATGCATCGGATGCCACACGTGCTCGGTCACGTGCAAGCAGGCGTGGACCAACCGCACCGGCGTCGAGTACGTCTGGTTCAACAACGTCGAGACGCGCCCCGGCGTGGGCTACCCCCGCACGTACGAGGACCAGGAGAAGTGGGGCGGCGGCTGGGTGCGCACCAAGCGCGGCCGCCTGAAGCTGCGCAGCGGTGGCCGGCTGTCGAAGCTCGCGCGCATCTTCTCGAACCCGAAGCTGCCCGAGATCCACGACTACTACGAGCCGTGGACCTACGACTACGACATGCTGCTCAACGCCCCGAAGGGGCAGCAGACGCCCGTCGCTCGGCCGAAGAGCCTGCTCACCGGCGAGGACATGAAGATCTCGTGGTCGGCCAACTGGGACGACGACCTCGGCGGTTCGCTCGAGACGATGCAGGACGACCCGATCCTCAAGAAGATGAGCGAAGAGGTGAAGGCCGAGTTCGAGAAGGCCTTCATGTTCTACCTGCCGCGCATCTGCGAGCACTGCCTGAACCCGTCGTGTGTGGCAT
>NZ_MEEL01000013.1:0-7604 GCF_001724435.1 Microbacterium sp. SCN 69-37 | reverse complement strand
AATCCTCGATATGCAGCACCTGGATCTTCACACGCCCATTCTCCCGCGCAACTCGCGGCGGCTGGCCACCCCGCACCTTCTTGATCAACACGCCCTAGCCGAGATAGCCCCTTTGCGCCGCCGAACTTCCATTCGGCCTGGCGACGCCCAGGCGCATCCTCCCCTTGCGTTGCGTGTAGGCCAGCAGCTCGGCTCGTTCGCTCATGCGGGGGCCGCTTCGATCGATGCGGCGGTGGCACGGATGACAGTGAGCAAGAAGACGCTGTCCTCGATCGCGGTCACCGCGTGCCGTTCGGGCGGGATCGGGACCAGGTCGCCGGCATCCAGCTCCCAGGACCGGCCATCACCGATCAGGCGCACCCGCCCGGTCAGCACCTGCAGGGTCGCCTCAGGCGGGCTGTCGTGCGCAGCCAGCTCCGTACCGGCCAGCAGTGCGAGGATCGTCTGCCGCAGCACAGTGTCGCGGGAGCCATAGACCGTATCCGCGGCCCGGTGGGCGTGAGCAGTGCGGGCCGTGGCGAGCAGCTTCTCCTGCAGCGCGCCCAGGTCCGTCGCCGCCACATTCAATGGGCTGAGGTTCACCGCTGCCGGTCGCAGCGTTCCCGTGTTATTTCCGTCCCGTGTCATCGCTGTCTCCTGATCTCATATCGCAGCTAACAGCAGGAGCGCGCCAATCAGCAGGCCCAGCAGCGCCGTGACCCCCGGCACCATGCACCAGGCGGCTCATCCATGCCTTCAGCCTATGAGCCGCTCATTGCACAGAATCAGCGAAGTCCGCAGTGATGCAGTGAACGACAAGAGCAAACGACGACTGCAGACCGCTACCTGAGGCCCCTGAGATGATCTGGTGTGCCTTCTTTGCAGACTCTCAGTGAAGTCGATCGGCGCCTTGTCGCGATGTGGGCGGCGGACTGTGCCGAGCGAGTACTGGGCCTGTTCGAGCAGGAAGCTCCTGACGACGACCGCCCTCGAGACGCCATCGCGCGGACCCGCGCCTTCGGTCGCGGCGAACTCACTGCCGCCGGCGAGATCCGTCGACGATTCGTGGCCGGCCGCGCCGCGCGAGATGTGACGTCCCCCATCGCAGTGGCAGCTGCGCGAGCAGCCGCACAGGCCTCCGGTGTCGCGCATATGGGAGCACACGCCCTGGGTGCGGCCGCCTATTCCGCGAAAGCCGCCGGCCTGGCGGCGCCAGAAGAGGCCGAGGCGGCCGATGACGAGATCCGCTGGCAGCTCGAGCACATGAGCCCCGAAGTCAGTACCGCGCTCGCCCGTCTCCCCGCAGTCGGCACAGATCCTGCGGGACCACTGGGCACGGGGCTTCTCGCAGCAGGCGCCCTCGGATCAATCATCCGCAGGCTCCAGGCTGGTATCGGCGCTGCCACGACGGCTTCCGATCGAAGATAGTGAAGAAGCGGGTAACGCACTTAACCAGCAGAAGATGGCCCGTTCTCGCTAGATGCGAATACGACACCTGGTACGACTCCCCTGGTGCGGTCTGGAACTGCGGGGTCATGTCGTCCGCGTGGAGGGCGTCGTGACTGCGGCTGCGGTCGTCAGGCTGACATTCCGAATTGCTCCTGACCTGGCTTTTCTCCGCCGCACTTGCGGACGATTCGCGGATAGTGCGAGACTTTCGCGTATTATGCGAGTGTCTGAAGGGCCTGTTCCGGGCGCGGTTCCTGCCTATTTGCGGTCGGGTTCGGCGGTCTTGAATGAGGCTGAGAACGTCTGGGTGGCAATGCTGGATGGGTGGCGGGCGCAGCAGTTCGCACGCAATCTCGCCCCCTCGACCGTGGAAGCGCGCCGGTCGATCGTGCTGCGTTTTCGTGCGTTCGCGGAGTCTTACCCGTGGTCGTGGACGGCGGGGCTGGTGGACGAGTTCTTCATGGAGCTGCGCGGCGTTCGTGGTGCGTCGCGCTCGACGGTGCTGGGCTATCAGAACGCGCTGCGGATGTTCCTGGAGTATCTGACCGATCCCGCTTACGGGTGGAGCGAGCAGTGCTGGGAGCGGTTCGGCGATCACCCGGCACAGGTCTTCCACGACTGGAACACGGCACGGCACGCGTCGGAGTCGATCGCGGAGCCAGGCAAGCGCCCCTACACGCGGGACGAGCTGGAGGATCTCTTCGACTGCGCGGACGAGCGTGTGCTGCGGATCCGACGCGCTGGGGTGAAGGGGTGGGTGCCGGCGTTCCGGATTGCGACGTTGATGAAGGTCGCCTACGCCTGGGGTCTTCGTCGCAACGAGGTCCGTCAGCTCGATTTGGTCGATCTCGCCTCCAATCCCCGGGCGCGCCAGTTCGGCGACGCGGGCATCATCTACGTCCGATTCGGGAAGGCGATGAAGGGCTCTCCCCCGAAACGCCGCACGGTGCTGACTCTGCCGGAGTTCTCCTGGGCGGTCGAGTACTTGCAGCAATGGCGTGACGAGGTCCACCCGCTTTACGCCCCGCCCGGGTCCACGAGTCTTTGGCCGAGCGAGCGCGGCAACCAGATCATCACCGCCGGGCAGATCAGTCGGACGTTCACGGAGGTGAAACGAGAAGCCGGCCTGGACGACGATCTCGACTTCCACTCCCTGCGCCGCTCCTACGTCACCCACCTGGTCGAGGAAGGCTACGACGCGTTCTTCATCCAGCAGCAGGTCGGCCACGAGCACGCGTCGACCACATCCATCTACACCGGTCTCTCCCCCGACTACCGGGCCCGCGTCGTCGACGATGCGATCGCCCGCATGGCCACACAAGCCCTCACGACACAGGAGTGATATCTGATGATCCGACGCGTTGACCACGGCTGGCGCCTGCGGGAGCTGATGGCTGCCCGCGGGATGACCACCATCTCCGACCTGATCCCCCACCTTGCCGACCGCGGCATCACACTCTCCGACTCGCAGCTCTACAGGCTCCTCAGCAGCACACCGGAGAGGATCAACCTCACCTTGCTCGGCGCGATCCTCGACACCCTGGACTGCGCCTTCGAGGACCTGGTCCCCGTGACGGTCACTGCCACCGCGTCCCGCACCCGCGCCACCGGAACCGCGGATGCAGCTGCCACGGTCCGCTCCGATGGAGTCCGGCCCGCTCGCGCGCGAATCCATCGACCCAGTTGAGCCGGCACCGCGTCGATGCCGGCTGCGCACGCTGCGAACGCACCGGCGTCAAGTTCGCAACGACATGGCCCGAGGGACGCATCTGTCGGCGCTGCTACCAGAGAGCCACACGCATCCACGGCACCTGCCCGGGATGCGGCACCAACCGGCTCCTTCCCGGCCTCCTCGACAGCGCTCCCGCCTGCACCGACTGCACAGGGATCCCGAAAGACTTCCACTGCACCCGCTGCGGGCGCGAAGACGAACCCGTCCGCGCTGGACTCTGCGCCCACTGCTGCCTCACCGATGACCTCACCCACCTCTTCGACAACGGCGACGGCGAGATTGCCCCGCACCTGCAGCCTCTGTTCCATGCCCTGACAGGACAGAAGCATGCCCGCAGCGCGAAGATCTGGCTGATCACGAACACAGAGGCCGTCGCCCTGATCAGAGCGCTTGCCCGCGGCGACGTCCCACTCGAACACACCACCTTCACCGAGCATCCCGCCCCGAGCCGAGTGGGGTTCCTCCGCGAGCTCTGCATCGAGCACGGGATCCTCTCCCCCGTCCATCTCGACATCGAAAGGTTCCAAGCCTGGCTGGCACGGAAGGCCGCGCTCGCGCACCCGGACGATGCACGATTGATCATCCAATATGGCCGCTGGGTCCACCTCAACCGCATGAACTATCTCGCCGAGACCGGCCAGCTGAAGAAAGGCACGTTCCTCTCCGCTAAACAATCCACCACCGTCGCGCTCGAGTTCCTCGCCTACCTCCGCGCGCAACACACCACCCCGGCGGGCTGTCGGCAAGCGCACATCGACGGCTGGCTCACCGGCGGCCCCACCACACGAAGCCTGGCCCGCGGATTCATCCGCTGGGCCATGAAACATGGCCACCTCCCCGTCATCGAGATCCCCTACCGGCTCGCGAAGACCACCCCTGTCATCACCCAACAACAGCGCCTCGCGCACATCCAGCAGCTCCTCGTCCCCGCAACATCCCTGCGCCCGCTCGAGCGCACTGCAGCACTGCTGCTCCTGATCCACGGGCAACCATTGGCGCGGATCGCGCGCATGCAGCTCGATCAGCTCCGCATCGACGGCCACGGGATCACCATCCGGTTCGCCGCCGAGCACCTGCGCATCCCCGAGCCCTTCGCGAGCGTCGTCCACGCGCGCATCGAGGACCTCCCCAACCTGAACACCGCAGCCCACCGAGACAACCGCTGGCTCTTCCCCGGTGGCCGCCCCGGCCAGCCCATCCACCAGGGCACGCTGATGAGCCTGCTCCGCGACGCCGGCATCGATCTCCGCGGCACCAAGAACGCCGCCCTCCGCGAGCTCGTCCTCCAGATGCCCGCACCCATCGTCGCAGACTCGTTCAACTACAGCTACACGGTCACAGAGCAACATCGCCGCAACGCCGGCGCCCAGTTCATCGACTACCTCACCAACGCACGCAACCATAAAGCAGCCCGGCCGTGCGCATGCCCCGACTGCTCTTGCACCGACGAAGCCGACATGGGCGCACCCGACGACCGAATCTACGGATGCTGCCTCGCTGACTGCCCCTACGCCCATTCACCAACCGCCTAAGCCTCACGCAAGCGGCCCACCGCCTGGCCCGCGATCAATAACGGACGCTGATGAGGAACTCATCGACGTTAGGCAGATGCGCGTGAATGCTCGCCTCGGCCTGCTCGCGGACATCGGCATGCTCGGCAACCGCAGTGATGATCGCGTCGCCTTCGAGACGGTGGCCGACCCAACGCAGCCGAACCCGCTCCACGCGTTCGATGCCGTCGACATGCTCCAAGGCGTGCTCTGCGCGGTCAAGGAGATCGGGTTCGATCGCGTCCATGAGACGGCGCCCGATGGAGCGGATCGTTCCGAGCAGCAGAATGAAGATCGCAATCGAGATGACGATGCCGACGATCGGATCGGCGAGCGGGAACCCGAGCAGGACCCCGACCCCGCCGATCACGACCGCGAGGGACGTGAACCCATCGGTTCGAGCATGGACCCCGTCAGCGACAAGAGCCGCGGAGCCGATTCGACGGCCGATGCGGATCCGATAGATCGCGACGGCCTCATTTCCCGCGAAGCCGATAATGCCCGCGGCGATCACCCACCACACGTTCTGCAGCGGCTGCGGATGCAGCAACCGGTCGACAGATTGCCAGGCCGCGACCACCGCGGACAGCAGCACCACGAAGACGATGAACAAGCCCGCGAGGTCCTCGGCACGGCCGAACCCATACGTGTATCGGCGTGTCGCAACGCGGCGGCCGAGGACGAACGCGACCCACAGCGGGATCGCGGTGAGCGCGTCAGAGAAGTTATGCACCGTGTCTGCCAGCAAGGCCACCGACCCGCTGAGGAAGAACACCACCGCCTGCAGGATCGTCGTGACGAGCAGGATCACCATGCTGATGATCAGAGCGCGCACGCCCTCGTGACTGGCCTCCATCGCATCATCGATCGAGTCCGCCGCGTCATGGGTATGCGGCACAAACAGCCCATACAGAAAGCCCTTGAACCCGGTCGGTTGGTCGTGGTCGTGGTCGTGGTCGTGGTCATGATCGTGAGCGCTGTGGTCGTGGCCGTGAGCGAGATGATCGTGCGGGTGGCTCATCGGGCATCCTGATCGAGGTGGTGGTGACGGGGGGTCCCGCCGAGGGAATGCTCGGCCTGGAAGATCGCATCGGCCACGAGACGGGACGCGTGCTCGTTCTCGAGCCGGTAAAACACCCGCTGCCCCTCCTGGCGGGTCGAGACGATCCGGGCCAGACGCAGCTTCGCCAGGTGCTGGGACACCGCAGTCGGCGACTTGTCGACCATGTCGGCGAGATGGTTCACGGACAGTTCGCCAGCCTCCTGCAGCGCGAGGATGACCCTCACGCGGGTCGCGTCAGCGAGCATCGCGAACACCTCAACCGCGAGCTCCACATACGGGCTCTCGGTCGAATACCCACACTGCTGCTTATCTGCACTCATACGCAGATACATTACGCTGGTTCCGTGAGCGACAAGACCAACCCCACCACCGCGGCCACACGAACACCGCGCTGGAGCCAGCGTCGCCGAGTGACGATCGTGCTCTGCCTCAACGCGGCACTCATCCTCGGCCTCGTGATCGTCGGGGTGGTCGCGAACTCGGTGAGCGTGCTCGCCGCCGCTGGCGACACCATCGCAGACTGCCTCGCCCTGATCCTCGGCCTCATCGCGATCGCTCTGCGCGACCGGGACCCGAATCACCCGCACGCGCACCGACCGATCGCGATCGCCGCGCTGATCAACGCAACCCTGCTCCTCGTGGTCACCGTCGCGGTGGTCTTTGAGGCGGTTTCGCGGTTGCGCGAAGGGTCCCCGCCGATCGAGGGACTGCCCGTCGTGATCGTCGCGCTGATCACGCTCGTCGTGATGTTGACCGGCGCGTTCGTACTTGGCTTCTCTGCCGGCAATGAGGACCTACACATGCGCTCCGTGCTCCTCGACGCCCTCGCTGATGCCGCAATCGCGGCCGCGATCGTCATCGCCGGCCTGATCATCCTCGCCACCGATGGGCTCTACTGGCTCGACCCGATCCTCGCCCTCGCAGTCTCCGCGCTCATCGCAGTCGCAGCCGTCCGATTGATCAGCAAGGCCATCGCGGCCCTGCGCGGCAAGGACGTCGACTTCGACGACGGCTGACGCAAGCGCGATGAAGTCTCCAGCCCGACAGCCCGAGATGCTTCCCCCACTCGACAGCTGTCGGCGAACCACCGAGGGAGAATACGCCGCTCAGCAATACGCACCCACACCACTATGAGGATCACCCGATGCGTGCGCCGCGGGTGGGCCACACGACGTGCGCGACCGAGATCGAGAAGATGGACCACGCTGCGAGCAGTGCCCACCCATCGGGGCCGCGCGCGAGGTAGCCGTGCGATCGCCACCACGACCGGAGGCTGGGTATGAGGCGGATCGGGAGTCCGAGCACCATGGCTGCGATGATTGATACCACCGCAACGATGAGCGCCAGAATAGGCCACCCGATCAAGCTCAGTATCCCGTCGTATGACATCGCGGAGCCAAAGATGAGCGCGAGCGCCGCCGCGAAGAGTACCGCGCCGCCGGCGAAGAAGTGGTGCACCGTGAGAGCGAAGCGCGACGACGATGTGCGCGCGGTTCTGGGCGAGACGGCATCCGCTCCCCTCACCGCGCGGCGGCGTGCGCGCGCTCTACGACGATTGCAGGCGCTGGGTGTCGTCTCCGCGCCCGCGCGGTCCTGAGCGCTTCCTCGACAGCGACGGCCGCATCGATCGCTACCCCGCACAGGCCGCTGGTCGTCTCGCGGTCCTGCGGCACGTCGCCGGGCGCGCCTTCTCCCCCGACACCGTCCTGCGCGAGCGCGACGTCAACGAGCAGCTAGGGCGTGTTGATCAAGAAGGTGCGGGGTGGCCAGCCGCCGCGAGTTGCGCGGGAGAATGGGCGTGTGAAGATCCAGGTGCTGCATATCGAGGATT
>NZ_MEEL01000012.1:0-7816 GCF_001724435.1 Microbacterium sp. SCN 69-37 | reverse complement strand
AATCCTCGATATGCAGCACCTGGATCTTCACACGCCCATTCTCCCGCGCAACTCGCGGCGGCTGGCCACCCCGCACCTTCTTGATCAACACGCCCTAGCGGAACGTGCGAATCCGTCAGCAGGGCAGCCAACTCCTCGTAGTCAACTTCCTCCGCCACCATTGCCCTCTCCCCTCTTTCGGCACCCTGAGCCTACGGCTGAAGAGTTGACGGTTCGGTGCAGATGAAACCAGCAAATATGTCGATGTGCGAGAAACGGTTCCAACGGACTTCCGCCGAGATGCACGGCGCCGGCGGAGCCCCTGCGCTTCCCGAAACAGTCGCTAAGTCGTAGCGTCGATGTAATGACCGGAAACTCCCAACAGCCGGCCGCGGATGTCGCTGCACGGCGACGCATCGTGGAAGAGGCGGTCCACAGCAGTGAGCTGGAGGGCTTGGCGGTCAGTTCCGAGACACTTCAAGATGCCGAGGAATACATCAATGGAGAGATCGACGCTCACGAGCTGGTGACGCGCACTCGCGCCCGGCACGGCCTCGACTAGTCCGAGCTTCGAGTCGGACAGCAACGCCCACGGGCTCCTCACCGCAGCCCTCGAACGCGGACTCGTCGCGCTCCGCGAATCGACCGGTCCACCCTCCAAGCGCCAGGCCGCGGAGACCTTCGAACTCCGGCTGCTATCAACCGCATACACTCGATGCCTCACAGTCAGGAGCGCAATGGCCATCGACTCATCGGGCTGGCTAGACGAGACGAAGGCGAAGCTGCGACGCGGCAACAAGGTGCTCTTCGATCTGAAGAACCCGCTGTTCTCGGATCTGGCGAACGTCATCAGTCACGAGAGCCACAAGGTGATGGTGCTCTGGGCCCTGGAGTTCGCCTCGACAGCCGTCGAGACCCTGGCAGAGCGATACCCGGACGAGCCGCGCCCGAAGGTCGCGCTGGACAAGGCGCGGGCTTGGGCTGCTGGTGAGGTGAAGATGCGGGTCGCTCGACGGGCGATCCTGGACTGCCACGCCGTTGCCAAGGAACTGGATTCGTCGGTCGACGTCGCGCTCTGCCATGCCATTGGTCAAGCATGCGGCGTTGTCCACGCGAACGGTCATGCCCTCGGGTTCCCCGTCTACGAGCTGACCGCGATCGTGCTGACCGAGGGCGTGGAGAACTGCCAGGAACCGGT
The DNA here is from genome assembly GCF_001724435.1 of Microbacterium sp. SCN 69-37. Taxonomy (NCBI): domain Bacteria; kingdom Bacillati; phylum Actinomycetota; class Actinomycetes; order Micrococcales; family Microbacteriaceae; genus Microbacterium; species Microbacterium sp. SCN 69-37. Next base: position 6,639 of record NZ_MEEL01000012.1, on the reverse strand, counting down.
CGAGCGTCGCGTCGCCGAGTACCTCGAACGCATCGACTACTGGCGCAAGCATCTCGTGGACTACAGCGGCACTTGGGCCGACTTCATGGAACAGTCGGGCCGATCGTGAGCGAGCGACCGATCCATGACGCCCTGGCCAGCCAGCCCTGAGACCGTTCATCCGCCGTGTGGGAACACCATCCATTGACCCTCTACCTACTCGGTTTGTCGGGAGATCGCAGCTTGGTGATGACTCCTGCGATGGAGACGATGGCCCAGACGCCTTCCAGGAGGAGGAATCCCCATTGCTGTTCTTGGAGTGCCAGGACTGCGAGCGTCGCGGAGCCAACCAGGTTCAGTACGAGGTAGGTCCAGGAATCATGCTGCAATCGACGCGTTTGGGCGACGACGAATGCGCTGAGGATCAGCAGGGATCCAGCGATCTGGACGATTTGTTCGAGCATGACGATGCGCCTCTTTCGGAGCGTCGTCTTGTCGTTCCGGGTACGGCGTGTCTCGTCCGGGCGCACCCACTGTCGAATGCCCTGCCACTCTCCCACGGCGCCGCCGCGCTGGTCTGAGAGATCGCAGGGCGATGGTGTTGCGCGCTGCTTCGCGGCAGGACGAGCCGCTGCATTGGTGAGGGCGGGCGACCTATCGGGTGCTTACCGCTTGTTGCAGTCGTGTGAGCCGTGCGTGCCAGTCCTGCTGTAGGCGGGGCAGGAATCGCGCGTCCAGGTGCCAGTGGACGACGTCGACGCGGGCCAGGTTCGCATCGCGGTGGATAGCGAGTTCGAGGCGGGTGTCCAGCGGCTGGGGTTCTCCCGGCCAGGTAATGCGCCATCGGTAGATCACCCAGCCGGCGGGGCGTTGATCGATGGCCAGCGCGCTGATGTGCCGGCCGTCGGCCTCGGCGTGGAGCACCTGGCCGGCGTCGGTGCGGTCGGTCCTGGCCGCAGTGGCAAGCCAATGAGTGAGCAGCACGGGGTCAGTGAAGTACCCGAAGACTGCAGCCGGGTCCGCGTCGACGACCGTGCTGGCGCGCAGCTCAGTGTCCATCGGGCACGCCTGCGGCGAGTTCGGCGAACACCTCGCCCGCCTCGGCCGAGCGCGACAGCGCGGCGGCCTGCCCGGCCCACAGCGACAGCAGCTCGCCCTGGTCCTGGCGGGCGGCCTCGGCGCGGAACTGGCCGGTGAGCCAGTTCTGCGCGGGGAACCGGGCGATCGCCCGCTGCTGTTCGATGGTGGTGACGGCACGGTTGGGGATGCCGCGTGCCGGCCGGCCGCTCATCGCCCGGGTCAGCACGGTGCCGTGCGCGGGGCTATGGCTGATCGCCTGCCGGTGCGCGTCGGGGGCGGCGGACTGCCGGGTGCGCAGGAAGGCAGTGCCGACCTGCACGCCGGAGGCGCCGAGGGCAAAGGCGGCGGCGACGCCGCGGCGGTCGCCGATCCCGCCGGCCGCGACGACAGGGATCGTGACGGCGTCGACGACCTGGGGTACGAGCGCGATCGTGCCGACCAGGGACTGTTCGGCCGGGGCGAGGAAGGACACCCGGTGCCCAGCGGCCTCGAACCCGGTCGCGACGATCGCGTCGGCCCCGCCGGCTTCGAGTGCGACCGCCTCCTCGACGGTCGTCGCGGTGCCGATCACCCGGATCCCGACGCTGTGGGCACGCTCGACGAACCAGGCCGGGGGAACCCCGTAGACGAGGCTCACTGCGGCGGGCCGCGCCTCGAACACGGTCTCGAGCTGCTCGTCGATGTCGGGCAGGAACCGGGTCGGCACCGGTGGAACGTCGATGCCGAGCTCGGCGAAGAACGGCGCCACGGCGCCAATCGCCGCGTCCAGGTCGGCGTCGACCGGGTCGACCTCGTCCCCGGTCGGCAGCCACAGGTTCACAGCAAACGGTCTTCCGGTTGCCGCATGCAGCGCCTGCACGGTCTCCCGGATACGCTCGGGGGCGTACCCGTAGAGGCCGTAGGAGCCGAGGCCGCCGAGGTTGCTGACCGCGGCGGTCAGCTCCACCGAGGACAGCCCGCCGAACGGGCCGAGCACGATCGGCGCCTGAATTCCGAGCAGTTCCTCCAGCCGTCTAGTCCTGGTCATTCGCGTGCTCCTGTCGGTTCGGGGTCGGGATGCCGCACCGCCAGCAGGCAGCTGCGGCCGGCGAGGTGAGCGCGCCGCAGTCCGGGCAGACCCTGTCCAGCCAGCACACCGCCTCCCCGCCCTCGGCAGCCGCCTTGGTCATCGCGCGTGCTCCTGAAGGACGTCGCGGAGCACGATCGCGTGGTTGATCTGCGGGTCGCGCGCCGCGTACAGGAGCGTCACGGAAGGGTGGTCCCGCAGCAGCGCGCGCAGTTCCTCGAGCGCCGGGTTGTCGGTGAGTTCGGCGCGGTAGCGGTCGGTGAACGCTGCGAAGCGGGCCGGGTCGTGGTCCCACCAGGAGCGCAGGCCCGGGCTCGGGGCGATCTGCTTGCACCACAGGGCCACCGCAGCGCGCTGCCGGCTAAGTCCTCGCGGCCAGAGCCGGTCGACCAGCACCCGGAAGCCGTCGCCCGGCTCGGGGGCGTCGTAGACCCGCTTGAGGCGCAGGCCCTCGGTCACGATACGCCCCCTCTTGGTGCGAGTAGACTCTGAATAAACAGGAGACTACTCCGGTTTATTGGAGGCGGACGGATCATGACGGCGGCCCTGGGCGTGCAGATCGCAGCGGTGTTCACCTGGCTCGGAATGGTGCTGGCGATCTCGTTCCTGGAGGCGCCCCTGAAGTTCCGTGCCCCCGGCATCACGATCCCGCTCGGTGTCGGCATCGGCCGGCTCGTGTTCCGGGCGCTGAACATCGCCGAGGCCGTCCTGTGGCTTGCCGTCCTCGCCGGACTGCTGCTGCGGGCAGCCGACGCATCGCCCGCGCAGCTCGCCCTTGTGGTCTTGGTGGGCGTCGACCTCGGGCTCGGCGCGCTCGTGCTGCGGCCGCTGATGGACCGCAAGGTCCGCACCGAAGGATCCGCCGACCACGCCCCCCGCACGCGCCTGCACCTGGGCTACATCGCTCTCGAAGTCGTCAAGGTCGGGCTGCTCGTCGCCCTCGGCGTTCTCGTGTTGGCCTCATGACCGAGCATTCCGAACCGAGCAGGGCAGCGACCGCGGTCGGGGCGGGGCACGTGACGATCCGTCCCAGCATCCTCTACGTGGGCACCCCGGTGATGCTGATCGCCTCGCAGAACCCGGACGGCACCACGAACCTGGCCGCCGCATCCTCGTATTGGGCGCTCGGGCAGATGCTCGTGATCGGCCTGGAGGACGGCGGGCAGACCATCGACAACGTCCTCGCCCTACCGGAGCTGACCGTCAACTTCCCCCAGCCGGAGCTGTGGGAGGCGGTCGAGGCGATCGGCGACACCACCGGTATGAGCCCGGTCCCCGCGGCCAAGACTCCCCGCTACCGGCATGTCGCCGACAAGTTCGCCGCCGCGGGTCTCACCCCTCAGGCATCGGAGGCGGTGAACCCTCCGCGCGTGGCGGAGTGTGCGCTGCAGTTGGAGGCCGTCGTCCGCCGGGTCACCCCGGGGCTCGGAGAGTACAACCTGGTCGAGGCCGAAGTCACCCGTGTGCATGCCGCCCCGGAGATCGTGGTGCCGGGCACCGAGCACATCGACCCGCGCGCCTGGCGTCCGATGATCTACTCCTTCCGGCACTACTTCGGCCTCGGCGCCGAGCATGGCCACCGCCCCACCAGCGATATCGCGGGGCGCACGCCATGAGGGATCTCGCGGATCGCGCCGACGTCGCCGAGCTCGTGACCGGGTTCTACCGGGCGGCGTTCGCCGACCCACTGCTGGGGCCGATCTTCACCCAGGTCGCGCGACTGGATCTGGAACATCACTTGCCGATCATGTGCGACTTTTGGGAGACCGTGCTGTTCCGCGCCGACCGCTACCACCGCAACGCGCTCCAGCTCCACCTCGTCCTCCACGCACGGCATCCGCTCACCGCCGAGCACTTCGACCGGTGGCTGGAACTGTGGAACCAGGCCCTCGACGGACGGTTCGCCGGCCCGGTCGCCGAACACGCCAAGGTGCAGGCCGACCGCATCGCCGCCTCGATGCTGCGACGCCTGGCCGGACGCTCCGGCAGCGCCTTCGAGACCATCACCCGCCGCCCGGACCGGGAGGAGCCCGCCGATGCCCGCATCAACCTCTGAACCCTCGCTCGTCTGCGCCGAGACCGAGCTGCGCACCGGCCACCCCATACGGAAGGTCATCGACGGTCAGGCGATCCTGATCGTCCGCGACGACACCGGAGTCATCCGCGCGGTCGACGACACCTGCACCCACGCCGAGATCTCCCTGGCCGACGGGTTCATCGAGGGCCGCACCGTGGAGTGCTGGGCCCACGGAGCACGCTTCGACCTCGCCACCGGCCAGGCACTGACCCTGCCCGCCGACCGCCCCCTGACGACCCGCCGCATCGAAGTCCACGATGGGATGATCTATGTCGCCTGAGCAGAACGGGCACCGCCCCGAACAGCACCGTGCCGCGTCGCCCTCCGCGGCCGGCCGCCAAGTCCTCGACGGACTGCATGCCGCCAACGCCCCCCTCGATGCTGCAGCTGTGGCGGAGCGGCTCGGCGTCCACGTCACGACCGCCCGATTCCACCTCGACCGCCTGGCCGACGCCGGCCTCGCCCGCCGCCGCACCGGCAGCGAGCCGCGGCGCGGACGCCCCCGGATCCTCTACACCCCGACAGGCCCCGAGCGAGATGAGGAGTCCCGCGAACAGCTCATCCACGTTCTCGCCGGCGCCCTGGCTGCAGAGGACACCGCCGGCACGGAGTCCGTCGACGCCGGCCGCCGCTGGGCTGACAGCTTCGAGCCGTTCACCGACGCCGACCCCGCATCAGGAGTCGTTGGCGTCCTCGACCGGCTCGGCTTCGACCCCGACATCCACGAGCGGCAGATCCGGCTGCGCGCCTGCCCTTTCCGCGACGCCGCCCGCGAGCACCCGCAGGTGGTGTGCGCCGTCCACCGCGGACTCATCGAACAGCTCCTCGAACCGACCGGCACCCGTGCCCGGCTCGTCCCCTTCGCCGAGCCCGACCTCTGTTTGGTCACCCTCGAACCCGCCGGCGCTGCCGCGCCCCGGTAGCGTCGGAACCCGTGTGCCGCGAGCCGGCCCACATGCCGCACCCGCGGCAGCGCACCACTGAATGGAGTCCCACCGTGCCCGTGCTGGATGAGTCCCTGACGCCTGTCTTCGAGGAGGTCGTGCGCCGCAACCCGGGCGAGGCCGAGTTCCACCAGGCCGTCCGCGAGGTGCTGGAGAGCCTCGGTCCGGTCGTGGCTAAGCATCCCGAGTACGCGGACGCCGAGATCATCCGGAGGCTGTGCGAGCCGGAACGGCAGATCATCTTTCGCGTCCCGTGGACCGACGACGCCGGTCGGGTCCAGCTCAACCGCGGGTTCCGCGTCCAGTTCAACTCCGCCCTCGGCCCCTACAAGGGCGGCCTGCGCTTCCACCCGAGCGTCTATCTCGGCATCGTGAAGTTCCTCGGCTTCGAGCAGATATTCAAGAACGCCCTCACCGGCATGCCGATCGGCGGCGCCAAGGGCGGCAGCGACTTCGACCCCAAAGGACGCTCGAACGCCGAGGTCATGCGCTTCTGCCAGTCCTTCATGACCGAGCTGTCCCGCCACGTCGGCGAGTACACCGACGTGCCGGCGGGCGACATCGGCGTCGGCGGCCGCGAGATTGGCTACCTGTTCGGCCAGTACAAGCGGATGACCAACCGGTACGAATCCGGCGTGCTGACCGGCAAGGGGCTGACCTGGGGCGGCTCGCAGGTGCGCACCGAGGCCACCGGCTACGGGGCCGTCTACTTCGTCGACGAGATGCTGCGCGGCGCCGGTGACTCCTTCGACGACAAGCGAGTGGTCGTATCCGGTTCAGGCAACGTGGCGATCTACGCGATCGAGAAGGCCCAGCAGCTCGGCGCCATCGTGGTCGCCTGCTCCGACTCCGACGGCTACGTCGTGGACGAGGCCGGTATCGACCTGGATTTGCTCAAGGAAATCAAGAACGGTCACCGCGGTCGGGTCAACGACTACGCCGAACAGCGACCCGGCGTGCGCTTCGTCCCCGGCCGGTCGATCTGGGAGGTTCCCTGCGCGATCGCGTTGCCCTGCGCGACACAGAACGAGCTCGATGCCGACGGGGCTGCGGCGTTGATCCGCGGGGGCACCCGCATCGTGGCCGAAGGCGCGAACATGCCAACCACGCCAGAGGCGATCCGGGCGCTCCGTGAGGCCGGCGTCCTGTTCGCTCCCGGTAAGGCCGTGAACGCCGGCGGAGTCGCCACCAGCGCACTCGAGATGCAGCAGAACGCCTCCCGCGACTCATGGACCTTCGAGTACACCGACGAGCGCCTCGGCGAGATCATGCGCTCCATCCACGACCGCTGCCTGGAGACCGCCGATACCTATGGAAAACCCGGCGACTACGTTGCCGGCGCGAACATCGCCGGCTTCACCCAGGTCGCCGATGCCATGCTCGCCCTCGGCCTCATCTAGGGCGTGTTGATCAAGAAGGTGCGGGGTGGCCAGCCGCCGCGAGTTGCGCGGGAGAATGGGCGTGTGAAGATCCAGGTGCTGCATATCGAGGAT
>NZ_MEEL01000011.1:0-7909 GCF_001724435.1 Microbacterium sp. SCN 69-37 | reverse complement strand
GGATTGCAGCACGAACACGAGCAGGTAGATCTGCCAGGTGTCCTGGACGAAGGGCAGGGTGAGCGCGATCGCGAGTCGGACCGCGTCGGCGCCGACCAGGACGGCCTTTTTGGGGAGCCGGTCCACGAGCGCTGCGACCAGGGGTGCGACGCCGACGTAGGCGACCATCTTGATCGTCAGCGCGGTGCCGAGCACCGATCCGGCGGCGTCGCCGGCGATCTGGAACGCGAGCAGTCCGAGGGCGACGGTGAGCAGCCCGGTGCCGACCAGGGCGATGACCTGGGCGAAGAACAGCGCCCGGTACGTGCCGTTGCGGAGGACGGTGATCATGACGGCCCGGGTCGGGTGGTGTCGGCTTCGGTGTGGTGGTGCGGGACGGTGCCGCCAAGGGAGTGCTCTGCTTGGAAGATCGCGTCCGTGACGAGCTGGCGGGCGTGTTCGTCGGCGAGGGCGTAGAAGACGCGGGTGCCGTCTTGCCGGGTGGTGACCATGCGGGCCAGGCGCAGCTTGGCCAGGTGCTGGGAGACGGCGGCCGGGGACTTGTCGACGATGTCGGCGATGTGGTTCACGGACAGCTCCCCCGCCCCGTCCAGCGCGAGGATGATCCGCACGCGGGTGGCGTCGGCGAGCATGGTGAAGACCTCGACGGCGAGCTCGACGTACAGGCTGTCGGGGTCGCGACCGCACGTCTTGTTATCTGCATCCATACGCAGATTATTTCATATGGAGGGCGCGGCCGGCAGCTGACGAGAATGCTCAGTCGAGATGACGCGCGCGATGCAGCAGAGCATCCATGCCGAATTCGAGGTGCGCGGCGACGTTGTCGCCGAGGAAGAGATCGTGGACGCTGGTCAGGGCGGGGAACGAATGCGAGGCGAGTTCCTGCTCGAAACGGTGGGCGCCGTCCTCAGGGGTGGTCTGCTCTTCGTGGACGAGGCCGACCACGAGGTAGTTGAGACTCCAGAAGGTGGTGACCGCGAGGTCGGGGTCGACGCCGGCATCGAGCAGCGCGGCGATCACCGCCTCCCCCAGGCGCAGGGTGTTGGTCTCGGAGACCCGCGTGCCCGAGACGAGGTGCGCGCCGTCGCGGTGGTTCAGCAGGACCTGACGGTAGCGGCGGAAGATCTCCTTGACCCGGTCGATCGGCGGGTGCGGGAGGTCGTCGAAGGAGAGCTCGCCGAGGATGGCGTCGGCCATCAGGTCGAGCAGGCGCGCCTTGCTTCCCACCTGCAGTGACACCGAGTTGAGGTGGACGTCGAGGTGTCGGGCGATCCCCCGGAGGGTGATGGCGTCCGCTCCGTCGCGATCGAGCAGGAGCAGGGCGGCGTGGATGACGTCGCGGCGGGACAGTCGGTCGGCCACAGGGTTCTCCTCGGGGTTGGTCAGTGACCAACATTGTAGTAGCTTGGTCACCGACCAAGAGTGTTGGTCACTGACCAAGTGAGGGAGCAGGACATGGGTGCGGGTCACAATCACGGTGCGCCGGCGAGCGAGGCGGGAGCGCCTGGGGATCACCGGGCACGTCTGTGGATCGCGTTTGGTCTGACGACGACGATCGTGGTCGCGCAGGCGATCGGGTCTGTCGTCACCGGCAGCCTGGCGCTGCTGACGGACACCGCCCACGCGATCACCGACGCATCCGGACTGCTGGTCGCGCTGATCGCCGCGACCTTGATGCTGCGGCCGGCCAACCCGAAGCGGACCTGGGGGTTCCGGCGGATCGAGGTGATCGCCGCGCTCGGACAGGCCGCGCTGCTGCTGGTGGTCGGCACCTACGCCGCCATCGAGGGCATCCGGCGTCTGTTCGAGCCGCCGGAGGTCGCCGCCGGCGAGATGCTCGTGTTCGGCATCGTGGGACTGGCCGCGAATGTCGTGGCGATCGTGATCTTGTCGTCGAGCCGCGGCGCGAACTTCAACATGCGTGCCGCGTTCCTGGAGGTGATCAACGATGCACTCGGCTCCCTCGGAGTGATCGTGGCCGCGATCGTGATCGCCACGACCGGCTTCCAGCAGGCCGACGCGATAGCGGGCCTCCTGATCGCCGGGCTGATCGTGCCGCGCGCGATCATCCTGATGCGTGACACCACCCGGGTGCTCATGGAGTTCACCCCCGCCGGGCTCGACTTGGACGAGGTGCGCCGGCATATCCTCGAGCTCAAGCACGTCACCGACGTACACGACCTGCACGCGTCGACGGTCGCGACGGGCCTGCCCACCCTGACCGCCCACATCGTGGTCGAGGACGAGTGCTTCACCGATGGGCATGCCGCAGAGGTGTTGCACGAGGTCCGCGAATGCGTGGCCGGGCACTTCCCGGTGTCGATCCAGCACTCGACCTTCCAGGTCGAGACCGCGCACCTCACCGAGGACGAGTCGGCCCTGGTCCGGCACCGCTGAGCGCGGCTAGCAGCTCACGGGAGCAGTGTCTCGAAGGCCCCGCCGTGCTGATGCCGGTCCCAGATGGAGCCGGCGATCTGGGCGGCGTCGATGCTGGGGAAGCTGCCGTCCGCGTTCCATTCGGCGGCGGCGTCCGCGGCGGCGCTGCCCTCGATCATCGCGGCGACGAAGGTTGCCCCGACGAACACATCGCCGGCGAGCTCATCGCGCAGGGTAGCGAGGTAGTTGCGGGCGGCGGCCATCGCCGGGGCGGGACCACTCATCCCGGCGGGTGCGCCCAGGGCGCTGGCGCCGTTGACGTAGAAGATCGCACCGTGCTCGCTACCTCGGAGGTCCGCCAGGGTGAGTTGAACGGTGGTGATCAGCGGGTAGAGGAACAGGTCCGCGAAGGTGCGGGCCTGTTCGCTGGTGAGATCTGCCGCCGGGACGAATCCGTCGTCGGAGGCCGCGGTGAAGGCGATCGCGTCGATCCGCCCGAGCCGCTCGCGCACCTGGTCGATGACCGTGCGCAGCTCGTGCGGGTTTGTGATGTCGGCGGGGAACGCGGCGATCTCGCCGCCGTTGCGGCGGATGCTGTCGGCCAGAGCGGTGAGCGGGTCGGATCGGCGGGCGACGAGGGCGACGTTCCAGCCTTCGGCGGCGTAGGTGTGTGCGAGGGCGCGGCCGGTGCCGGGTCCGGCGCCGAGGATGAGCAGGGTGGCGGTCATGGGTGTCCTTCGGGGTGGGGTGGGTCAGTCGAGGCCGCGCGGGTGCTGCAGCGGGAGGGCAGCGACAGTGGGGTGGTCGAGACCGAGAACACCGGTCTTGGCGGCACCGCCGGGTGAACCGAGCTCGGTGAAGAACTCGACGTTGACGGTGTAGTAGTCGGCCCACTCGTCGGGGAGGTCATCTTCGTAGTAGATCGCTTCGACCGGGCAGACGGGCTCGCAGGCACCGCAGTCGACGCATTCGTCGGGATGGATGTAGAGCATCCGGTCGCCCTCGTAGATGCAGTCCACCGGGCACTCGTCCAGACAGGCGCGGTCGGTGACGTCCACGCAGGGCAGTGCGATCACATAGGTCATCAGTAGGGTCTACTCGGTGACGTTGATGATCATCGTGAGCCCGCCGGCGCCGTCGGTCTCGACGTTGTTGTTGGTCGTGTGGTGGTTGATGTGGCAGTGGATGAGCCACTTGCCGGGCTCCAGCGCCTCCCAGATCACGTCGTAGCGTTGACCGGGCCCGATGTTGATGGTGTCGGCTTTGAATTGTTGGTCTTCGGCGAGGGATTCACCGTCGCGGGCGACGACGGTGAACGGGCCGCCGTGGATGTGCATCGGGTGGATGCCGACGGTGTTCGAGCCGATGAAGCGGACCCTGAGGGTCTCGCCAACTTTCATGTCGATGGTTTCGGTGGCCGGGTACGCCTTGCCGTTGATGGTGAAGTAGTTCGGCATCCCTCCTTCCATCGGCATCGCCGGATAGGTCAGGCCTTCTCGGTTGAGCCATTCCTGCAGCTGGATCGTGTAATCGTGATCTGCTGGTGGCTGCTGGGACGGGTCGGCCGGGTCGATGATGAGGGCCCCGTAGAGGCCAAGGGATTGCTGCCGGTCGGCGTGGTCGTGGGAGTGGTAGAAGAAGGTGCCCCACTGCTTGACGGTGTACTCGTAGCTGTACGTGTCACCGGGCTCGATCGGGTCCTGGGTGATGCCGGCAGGGCCGTCCATCTCGTTGGGGACGTCCAGGCCGTGCCAGTGCACAGTGGTGGTTTCGCCGAGCTTGTTGGTGACGTCGATGCGGATCCGGTCGCCTTGGGTGAAGTTCAGCCGGGGCCCGGGCACCTGCCCGTTGTACGCGTATGCGTCGACGGCAACACCAGGGAGGATCTCCCATCGGATCAGGGAGACAGTGAGCTCGTAGATCTTCACGCCATCCTCGATCCGGGAAGGCTCGAGGACCTCGTCACCACGGGTGTCCACGTCGTAGGCGCTGGTGACGTCCCGCGGATCGACCGCAGCCATGTCCTCCATCGCCTCGGCGGGAGTGTCGCGGGTCATGATCATGCCCGGCGGCATGATCAGACCTCCGACGTCTTCGGCGCTGAGGGTCATGTTGACCGCGTTGGCGGGGGCGACCATGCCCACGATCAGTGCGATCGTCGCGAACGAGGCAACGACGGTCAGCTGCGGCACAGTGACCTTGCTTGCCCCATTGGGCTGATGCTGCTCATGCTCGGATGGCTGTTGCGCATCGTCATGCCCCGCTCCGGATCCGGCGGCCATCGCCGCGTGCCCGGCGTGTTCAGGCTGCGGATCGGTGGCCGGCTCCTTGCGCTGAGTCATCAGTCCGTGCTTGATGCCCTTCTTCACCATCCACACGTTGGAGGGGTAGGCCAGCGCAAAGCCGGCGGCAACACCGACGGACATCACGGCCCAGAAGATGAGTTCAGTGGGGACCATGGCCCGCATGTCCCGCCCCATCATCAGCAGCGACATCACCGGCGCCATCCCGGCCATCATGAAGTTCATGCTGATGAATTCCGGCAGGAACGAGCGGCGCACGTTCTGCCAGTAGGTGCCTCCCATCATGTTCTTCATGAACAGGGCCTGGAAGATGAAGAGCCCGAAAGCGAATCCGGCGATGTACTCGATGATCAGATCGAGCCACATCGGCAGGCCCAGGGTAGAGACGATCACCGCGGCGGCGATGATTCCCGTCGCGTCTCCGGCCACGCAGTGAATGGTCGATCCGATGCCCTGCTTCCAGAGGGGCTTTGTGAACTCTTCGTGCTCCCCCGGCCGTGGCTCCTTGTCCGCCAGGACATATAGGAGCGCACCGATGGGTCCGAGGTAGAGGGTGACGAGGATAAAGCCCCACTTCATCACGGTGGGCTCGGGGTTGCTTCGGAACTGGTCGACGCCGACCCAAAGGGTACTGATGGCTACAAGGACGAACCAGCCGACCAGGAAGTAGTCGATGGGTTGGATCAGCATGGCGCTCCTTTTCGCCGAGCCGGTCGGTGCGAAGGAGGCTCAGACCCGTATAGCCTACCCCCGCAGGGTACCCACGATTGGTGGTGTGCCTGCTCGTGCCCCTGGCTCCTCCTGTCCGCGCTGCGTACCCGGCTGCCGCGTTCGACGCGGTGGCTGCTCCTGGTGTGCTTCGCGGCCGCGATCATCGTCGGGCTGATGGGCATGCACACCCTGGCCTCCTCCCACGCGCCGGCGATGTCGTCGACGGCGGAGATGACCGGCGCCACCGTTCCCGAGGGTCATCACGGCGCAGCCACTGCCCCGGTGGACGACGCGGGGCACGGGTGTGTGACGTGCAGCCCGGAGGGCGGTCACGACGCGCTGATGGTGATGTGCGTGCTGGCGCTGCTGGCGACGGTGCTGCTCCTCCTGCTCCCTCGGCTGATCCGCGGGACACCGCAGGAACGGGCCACATGGTGGCCGGTGATGTTCGTAGCGCGGCCGGCTCCGAGCCGCCCGCCTTCACTGCGGGAGTTGTCGATCAGTCGGACGTGAACGCGCCGGACCCCGCCGTCCGGTGGGGTTTGTTGCCGTGCCCGTTCGCGGGCGTTCACGTACACCCAAGAGAAGGACTGATTGATGATGATGAAGAAGAAGCTCCGCACCGCAGCACTCGTCGCCGTTCCGCTGGCGACGGCCCTGTTCCTCGCTGGGTGCGCCGGCAGCGGCGACTCGATGCCGGGCATGGATCACGGCGGCGGGTCCTCGTCGGCGCCATCGGAGTCCGCAGAGGCGGACTTCAACATGGCCGATTCGATGTTCGCGATGATGATGATCCCCCACCACCAGCAGGCGGTGGAGATGAGCGACATGATCCTCGCCAAGAGCGACGTCGACCAGCAGGTGCTGGATCTGGCGCAGCAGATCAAGGATGCGCAGCAGCCGGAGATCGACACGATGCAGGGCTGGCTCGATGACTGGGGCATGTCCGCCGACGATATGGACATGGGCGACGTGGACCACGGCGGCGGGATGATGTCCGAGGAGGACATGGCGCAGCTGGAGGCCGCGACCGGCGCCGACGCTGCCCGGATGTTCCTCGAGCAGATGATCGAGCACCACAAGGGCGCGATCGAGATGGCCGAGACCGAGCTGGCCGACGGGAAGAACCCGGACGCGAAGGAACTGGCCCAGGCGGTGGTGGACACGCAGTCCGCGGAGATCACCACCATGGAAGATCTGCTCGCTCAGCTCTGAGGCACCCCGGTGGGGCGTCACCGATGGTGGCGCCCCACCCTGATCGTGGAGGGTGCATATGCGCGTCCGTTTCAAGGCGGCGGCCGTGATCGCCGCCGTCATGTCCGTGCCTGTCGTGTTGGCGGGGTGCGCGAGCACGCCCGCGTCGACAGGGGAAGAACACACCGCGTTGTCCACGCATGTGCACGCGGTGGTCGTGGACCCGGAGACGGGGCAGCTGCTGCTGGGCACCCACGAGGGCATCTACGAGGTGTCCGAATCGGGTGAGCTCGGCGGCCGGGTCAGTACCGCCGACTTCGACGCGATGGGGTTGACGGCGACGTCGCAGGGCCTGATCGCGTCCGGGCACCCGGGCCCGCAGACCCCCGAAGAGTGGGGAGCACCGAATCTGGGAGTGATCCGCAGTGTCGACGGCGGCGCGAACTGGGAACCCGTCGCGTTCACCGGGGAGAAAGACTTCCATGCGCTCACCGCGGGCGCCGATGACACCGTGTACGGGTTGGCGACCGACGACACCGACCTGTTGCGCAGCGTCGATGCCGGCGCCACCTGGACTCCGACGGGCGCGCAGGTGCCGGCGGTGAGTTTGACCGCGGATGCCAGCGGCCGGGTGGTCGCGGCGACCGCGGACGGGGTGACCGTGAGCACGGACCGGGGGGCGTCGTTCTCGGCGTGGCCGGATGCGCCGCTGCTGTACACGCTGGGAGCGTCCCCGGATCGGAAGCGGCTGGTCGGGGTCGGCACCGATGACCGGATCTGGGTGCTCGGGTCCGGGGAGGACCAGTGGCGGGAGGCCGGCACGGTGCACGAGCAGGCGCAGGCGGTGGGGATCGACGCGGACGGCCGGGTCGTCGTGGTCGACGCCAGCGGCATCACCGTGCTGCCCCAGTAGCGGGGGCCGCACGGCGGCTGCGGTGACGGGTGGAGGTGCCTACGGGAGTCGAACCCGTCTGGGCGGCTTTGCAGGCCGCTGCCTCGCCGCTCGGCCAAGGCACCAGGTTCCGCCCCGACGTGGGGCGGGGGGATGCCGGACGGGTCGTCCGTCTGGTCCGGGTTAGGACCGGACCAGACGGGCGATCGCGTCGCTGGCTTCCTTGATCTTTTGCTCGGCCTGGTCGCCGTCCATCCGTGCTGCGTCGATCACACAGTGCTTGAGGTGATCGTCGAGCAGCCCGATCGCGACGGCCTGCAGGGCGCTGGTGAGAGCGCTGATCTGGGTGAGGATGTCGATGCAGTACTTCTCGTCATCGACCATCTTCGAGATCCCGCGCGCCTGACCCTCGATGCGCTTGAGCCGGTTCAGG
>NZ_MEEL01000010.1:0-7977 GCF_001724435.1 Microbacterium sp. SCN 69-37 | reverse complement strand
GGAATGATCAGCCCCGACGAATACGAGGCTGCCTACTACGCGGCCCTCACACCAGAGCCGCTCCCCGCATAGAAGCGGCACAGAACCTGGGACGGTTCAGTGAAGGCCGTACGGTCCCCGAACGTGCGGCTGGCCTCACTGATCAGCGCCGGCAGGCTCGAAAACGGCGTCGGCACCATCCTCCGCCCCGTCACATGGGCGAGGCGTTCCCCATTGGTGTCGCCCGGGGCAGGAAGTGGATGGGTCATGACATCACCGGCCGAAGATGTCGCCCAGGCCAGGAATCTCCCACGTGGAGATCTGCTCCCCGACACCCGTGAGATGCTCCCCGACACCGGCGACCTGCTCGGTAACGCCGGCAGCCAGGTCGCTGACGCCACCGGCGACCTGCTCGGTCGCGCCCGCAGCCACGTCGCTGACGCCGTCGGTGATGCCCTGCACATCCACCGCTCCGGCGAGGGCGTCGAAATCGACACCGGCAGAGACCGCGTCGGCGAGCAGCGGCACCGCGATGGCGCTGGCGATCGCGCCACCCGCGACAGCGACCAGCAACCCGCCGCCCGCTGCCGACGCAGTGATCCCGGCGGTGCGGGGGCCAGGTGTGCGGGCCAGGATGCGTGCGAGCAGGCCGGGGTGTGATGCCTCCGCGCGGGTGGCGGTCCGGGCCAGCGCGGCCGGGCTGGCGCTGCGCGGTTGCTCCCCGGGGGGCAGGCTGATGCGCAGCTGCTGGTGCAGGTCGTCGCGCTGATCGGGGGTGAGGCGGGTGAACGCGTCGGTGTGGATGTGTTCCAGCTGCGCGGGCGGCGCGGTCTGCAACAGGTACTGGTAGCGGGCCAGCGCGGCCCGGTCCTCATCCGCAGCCGGTGGCGTCAGCCCGACCACCGCCGGCGGACGTGTCGGCGACGCCGGTGGCGGTGTCAGGGTGGGGGCCGTGCCCGCAAGTTGACTGCTTCCCGGGTCGGGGGGAGCGGGGGATGCGGTGACGGCGTTCACCGCATCCCGCACGGTGTCCTTCCATCCCCGGGGTGCTCCCTCCGACGGCGGTGTTGTCGGCGGTGAGGGCTTCAGCGCGCGAGACGCGAGGGCCGTGAGACGGTCAAGCATGCTGGGCATCAGGGTTCTCCTCCTGTAAAGACGTCGATGGTGGGGTGGTGGGGTGCGCGGGCCGGGTGTCCGCGGGGGCGCCGTCGGGTGGGGGCGCGTCGAACAGGTCCCCTTCCCGACCTATGTAACAGGAAAAGCGTGTCCTATGTCAAGTGTGCGGTTCAGACCGCGGGATGTTCCGCCGCATCCGGGGCGGCGGGAGAGGCGAACGCGTCGAGGAGTTCGCCGATGTGGTGCCCGCGGTCCAGCGGGTGACGGAGCGGCCGGTCGGGGTTGAGCCGGTAGGTGTTGCGCCGGCCGACCCGTTCCCTGGTGAGGTACCCCTCCGCCTCGAGTTCCCCGACGATGCGCTGCGCGGCCCGCTCGGTCACTCCCACCAGCGTCGCGACATCGCGCAACAGGATCTGCGGGTTGGCCGCCACACACAGCAGCACATGCGCGTGATTGGTCAGAAACGTCCACTGCGCCATCCTCCAACACTACGCCGACCGTCGCCCGATTCCGCACATCGAATTAGCGCTTCGAAATACGTGCTATGTTTTTCGTGTTTTAGGCGTCCGGTAGTGAGGGAGTGTCATGGGGTTCGTGTTGACGGTCGCTGTCGCGGCTCCCTGGGTCGCCGCTATTGTCGCCGGGGTGCTTCCCGCGGCAGCGGGGACGGTTGCGCGGGTCGCGGGGTGGGTGACTGGTGTCGGTGGCCTCGCCGCGGTCGCGGTCGGCGTGCTCGCCGTGTTCGGGGAGCAGCCCACGGCCGGGGGGTGGTGGGCCGGTGATGCGGTCGCGGTGCTGATGCTGCTCCTGGTCCTCGGGCTGAGCTGGGTGATCCAACTGTTCGCAGTCCGGTACCTGCGAGGGGATGCCCGGCAACGGTGGTTCGCAGTGTGGGCCAACGCACTGACCGGCAGCACGGTGGTGATGGTCTGCACCGGGACGGTGCTCACCTTCACCGCCGGGTGGGTGGCCGCCGGAGTCTCACTGGTGTTCCTGCTGGGCACGTACCGGTCCCTGCCGCAGGCACGGCAAGGGGTGCGGCGCACCGCGGTCAGCTTCCTCATCGGCGACGCCGCCTTCCTGGTCGCGATCACCGTCTTGGTGGTCAGCGCCGGCGGGGATGTCCGCCTGAGCGAGCTCGCGGCCGCCACCGGTGCCATCCCTGAGGCGGGAGTGATTCTGGTAGCGATACTGCTGGTCGTAGCCGCGCTCGCCCGTTCCGCGCAACTTCCTTTTCATCGGTGGCTGCCAGCGACCCTGGCCGCCCCGACGCCGGTGTCCGCGTTGCTGCACGCCGGGGTCGTCAATGCCGGCGCGATCCTGGTGATCCGCTTCTCCCCCCTGATCGCCCCGGCGGCGGTAGCGATGGCGATCATCTTCACGGCCGGCGCCGCCACGGTGGTGTACGCCGCCGCGGTCCGGATGGTCAAACCAGATGTGAAGGGCCGGTTGGTGTTCTCGACAGCGGGGCAGATGGGATTCATGATGATGGCCGTCGGGCTCGGCGCGTTCGCCGCCGCCGTGTTCCACCTGATCGCCCACGCCCTGTACAAGTCAGCGCTGTTCCTCTCCGCCGGCACCGGGGTCGCCGCGCACGCGGACCAGCGCACCTGGCCCACTCCCGAACCCGCCGCCCGAGCCCGAACGGTGACCGCGATGGCCCTCGCCGTCGTCGTGCCCGTCGTGGTCCTGGTCGCGGCGAAGGCGGTGGTTGCCCCGCAGGTGACCGCCGCCAGTGTCGCGCTGCTTGGATTCGTGTTCTTCACCGCCGCCGTCGCGGTCGGGACCGGCCTGGCCCGCCGGCTCACCCTCTCCACCGTGATCGCGGCGGTGGCCGGGATCACGGCCATCGGGTTCTTCTATGTCGCCTTCCTCGGGCTGTTCGAGCACCTCATCACCCCACCCGAGCCCGCTGCCTCAGTCACCCCCTGGCTCCTCGTGGTCCCGGCCGTGCTGCTGCTGGCACTCCAGCTCACCGCGACCAGGCTGGGCAGGACCAGCCCGCTGCACCGGGTCCTATACGTACGCACCCTGGCCGCGTCATCCGTACCCGTACCCCCCAACCGGCGATCCGCCTCGATCCCACGCATTCAGAAGGAGACTGTGTCATGAGCCTGCTCGTGCAAGCCCACGTCGCCCAAGCCGCGCAGGAGGTGGTCGCGTCCTGGCCGATCGGGTCATTCATCGCGGTGAACCCGCTCGCCGCCCACGAACGCACCCGCTTCGAGCACAGCCACGAACCCGGGACCACCCTCACCCGTCCGCTCCGCGACTACCACGCCGACCACGCGTCGGGCCGGATCACCGGGGAGGACCTGAGCCGTAGCCTGCAGGAGCGGATCCCGGAACTGGCAGGGTTCGGCCCGCTCGAGGTCGGCGCGATGAGCTGGTCGGCGGCAGAGATCCTCCGGGAGGAAATGCTCACCGCCGCCCCTGCCACTCCCCCAACGCGCGCCCCGTTCGCGCCCTCAGATCCGCTCGAGCGGTACCTCACCACCTGGCTGGGGGCTTTCCTGGACCCCGACCCGCAATGGCCGATGCCCGGCCGCGCGCACGGCTTCTACACCGCCTGGCATGCCCTCGCCGCCCACGACCCCACCCTGACCCGGCCCCAGCGCCGCCGCCTCTGGGCACTCCCCGACCAGGCCCTCCCCTCACTGGCGGCATCCCTGGCGCACCTCGGGGTCGAGGACGCCGACACCGTGGACACGCTCCGGGCGGAGCTGGCCGCCCTCCCCGGGTGGACCAGCTATCTGAAATGGCGGGCCGAGCACACCGGCGACATCACGCTGACCGACTACCTCGCCGTCCGCCTCGCCCTCCGCCACACCCTCACCCTCCCGCCCCTCCGGGTCCCCGCGCGGCGCCCGTCACCCGGTGCCGCAGCATCGGGTCCGGTGCAGGACGTGTGGGAGCGTGCAGAACAACTCGCCGCCGCTCTCAGCCCGTTGACTCCGACCCGAACCGAAGTGGCCAGCCTGGTACGGGTGTTGATGCTGCACCCACCAGCCGATCATGCCTTCACTTGGCAGGCCGCGTACGAAAACCACTACCGCACGGGTCTGCTGCGATCGATCACGGCGCGCTCGGCGGGCCCGGACCGGCCC
Organism: Microbacterium sp. SCN 69-37; assembly: GCF_001724435.1. Lineage (NCBI taxonomy): Bacteria > Bacillati > Actinomycetota > Actinomycetes > Micrococcales > Microbacteriaceae > Microbacterium > Microbacterium sp. SCN 69-37. The sequence continues at coordinate 3,775 of NZ_MEEL01000010.1, read as the reverse complement.
GAGATGCAGGTGGTGATGTGTATCGACCCGCGCTCCGAAGGCGTCCGCCGGCACCTGGAGAGCACGCAAGGGGTCGAAACGCTCGGGTTCGCGGGGTTCTTCGGCGTCCCCGTCCGGTTCGCCCCCTACCAGGCCCGCGGGACCGTCGATTCCCTCCCCGCGCTGCTGCGGCCCCGGCACGCGGTCACCGAAACCCCCACCGCCCCACCGCGCGCGCGCATCCGAGGCTTGCGATTCGTCGATGCCGCTGCGCACTCCCTGCACGCCACCGAAAACTCCACCGCCACCCCGTTCGCGCTGGCCGAAACCACCGGCTGGTTCTCCGGCGCCGCCACCCTCGCCCGCACCCTCACCCCCGCCCTACACCACCGCCTCACCCAGGCCTGGCGGAACCTGATCGCCCCACCCCTGCCCAGCGAAGTGACGGTGGCGGACGCATTCACCCTGGAAGAGCGCGTCACCCTGGCCGAAGCGGCCATCCGGATGATGGGCCTGGACCGATTCGCGCCACTGATCATCCTCGCCGGGCACGGATCGACCAGCACCAACAACCTCTACCAGTCCGCGCTGGACTGCGGCGCCTGCGGCGGCAACCCCGGCGCCGTGAACGCCCGCGCCGCCGCCGGCATCTTCAACGACCCCGCCGCCCGGGAAGCCCTCCGCGCCCGCGGAATCGATATCCCGATCGACACCGTGTTCGTCGCCGCGCTGCATGACACCGTCGCCGACACCGTCGCGATCCTTGACCCGCACCTGATCCCTCCGACCCATACGGCCACGGTGGACGCGTTCCGGGAGCTCGCTGAGCACACGGCGGAGCTACTCGTCCGAGAACGCGCAGCCGACCTCCCCGGTGCGCACCCCCAGCAGTCCCTGTCGCGACTGCGTGCCCGCGCGCACGACTGGGCAGAGGTCTACCCCGAACTCGGGCTCGCTGGCAACGCCGCCATGGTCATCGGCCCCCGAGAAATGACCGCCGGGGTGAACCTGCACCGTCGGGTGTTTCTGCACTCCTATCGCCCGGAACTGGATCCGGACGGGGCCGGGCTGGAGACCATCCTCACCGCCCCGCTGATCGTCGCGCAGTGGATCAACCACCAGTACTACTTCTCCACTCTCAACCCGGACACCCTCGGGGCGGGAACCAAAACCATCCACAACGCGATCGGCAGCATCGGCGTCCTCGCCGGTCACTCCGGCGACCTGCGCCGCGGCCTGCCCCGCCAATCCGTCGCTGTCGGTGACACCCTCCTGCACGAACCGCTCCGGCTCAGCGTCATCGCCCAGGCGCCCTTGGATCGAATCAGCAGCATCATTTCCGGCAACCAGGTCCTGCGCGACTTGTTCGACAACGGATGGATCACCCTCACCGCCCGCGCCACCCCCACCGACCCCTGGCAGCGTTACACCGACTACGGCTGGGCCACCTGGACCGCCACCCCTGAAAAGGAGACCCCCTGATGCACGGACTGACCCAGATGACCAAAGTCGAGATCGTCGTCCCCGGCAGGGACGCCCCTGCCATCCGGGAACTGATCACCGCTGCCGGCGCCACCGGTTACACCGCCGTGTCCGGGGTCTCCGGTATCGGCCACCACGGCCAACACTCCGGAGCGTTGCTGTTCAACGACTACGACACCCTCACCATGCTCATCACCGTCCTCCCCCCCGACCGGGCTGAGGAACTCATCACCGCCGCCCGGGAACTGCTCACCACCTGCAGCGGCGTCATGTTCGTCACCGACACCTACGTCAGCCGCCCCGATTACTTCCAATGACCCCCAACCCCTACCGCGGGACCACCATCGTCTTCGCCACCATGCACGGCAAAGACGCCCTCGCCCGCTCGGCGTTCCGCACCGTCTTGGACGCCACCGTCATCACGCCCGCCGGGATCGACACCGACCAGTTCGGCACCTTCGCCGGCGACATCCCCCGCACCCTTTCCCCCCTGGACGCCGCCCGCGCCAAAGCACGCCTGGGCGTCGCCGCCACCGGGGTGCCGACAAGTCTTGCCAGCGAAGGCAGCTTCACCACAGAACTCGGGTGGACAACCCGGCAGACAGAACATCTCCTCTTCCTCGACCAGGACCGGGGCATCGAGGTGACCGAATCCCACAGCACCACCTTCCCCGTCGCCCCCGGCAGGCACATCACTACCACCGCGCAAGCCCTCTCCCACGCCACCACGATCGGCTTCCCCGAACAAGGCCTCATCATCCACTCTCGCGACGGCGCCCGAATCATCACGCACAAGAATCTCCGGACCCGCGACGACCTGACACTCGCCATCGACCATCTCCTTAGCGAGAATCTCGCCGTGTCCGTGATGCCCGACTATCGCGCGCACCGGTCCCCCGCGCGCGCGGCCGTCATCGCCACCCTCTGCGCCCGAATGGCCCAGCGCCTCGGCACACCCTGCCCCGGCTGCCGTGCGCCCGGATACGGGCGCGTGAAAGTTATTCCCGGGCTCCCCTGCGGCCTGTGCGGAACCCCGACCCACATCCCCACCGCCGACCTCCACGCCTGCACCACCTGCGACACCACCCACACCCACCCCCGCACCCCCACCACCGCCGACCCCCAATGGTGCGACACCTGCAACCCCTGACCACATTGCAGCCGACCCCACGACGCTCGCGCGACGGGAATCTCCGGCGCAAGCAATCACGCGGGGCACGGCCGGCGAGACACGCCCGTAGTCAGGCGACGAGCCCGCAGAAACTACAGATGGATTGGCGAAAACTACAGATGGGTCGTCATCGGACATTGCAGCGGTACTGCTGTCCGGTGACAGTGAATCTGTCATTCGTGCCAATGATTCGGTGGCCCGCCCCGGCGAAAAGCCGCCGATCCGCGCTCCGCGCCGGACGCCATCTGAGCTCGCCAGTGACAATGAATCGATAGTTCGCCGAAGCTAACCTGGCAAGGTGTCTCAAGCTGGAGCCCTCGCCGCCGCCTTCGCTGGTTCAGCACTCGGACTTCGGCGCGGCGTCGTGCAGGTCGCACCAGCCACGGACGCGTGGGCGCACACGTTTGCTGAAGCTCGCGCCGCCATGCTGGCCGACGCTCCCCGAACCGTGGCTGCGATCGAGCACATCGGATCTACGTCAGTCCCTGGGCTGGCGGCGAAGCCAATCCTGGATATCGGGATCGGCGTCGATGGCTCTATCCGGAACACTGATGTGAATGACGTAGTTCATGGCTGGCTCACCGAACTCGGATTCCTGTTCCGCGGTGGCGCGAACGACGTGCGCCCGGATCGCATGTACGGGTACGAACTCGAGCCGATGATTCGGCTCGCCAACATCCACGTGTTGGAGTACGGCTCGCCCGAATGGTGGCACTACATCGGCTTCCGCGACTTCCTGCGGACTCACCCGTCCGAACGTGACGCGTATCGAGACCTCAAGCTCGATCTATCCCTCCAGCATCCGGGCGATCGGATCGCCTACATCGATGGCAAGGAGGCCTTCATCGTTGAGCGGCGGGAACGGCTGGGATAGATAGTCGCACGGTGATTTCAGACCGGCGCCACCCACGACTCGTCCGTCGGCGGCCGGTCCTGCTCATCGAGTGCGGCAATCCATGGATGCCCGGGGTGCGCAGCGGCCAGCGCGGACCGCAGCCAGCGTTGGCGCTCAGCATCGAGCAGCGGGAGACTAGCGTCGAAATCCGGCTCATCGCAATTGAGGGTGTAGCAGTGGCCTGAAGCCGCCGGCTTCGAGCAGTGATCTGGCGATGTAGTTGGTGAGGTTGCGGAAGCCGAGGGCGG
>NZ_MEEL01000009.1:0-7985 GCF_001724435.1 Microbacterium sp. SCN 69-37 | reverse complement strand
GGTGTCTTTGCGGGGGCCGCCGCCGGTGTGCTGGTAGGTGTGCCCGTGCAGGTGGAACGGGTGCCACATGTCGGTGTCGTTGGTGACGGTCAGCCGCACGCGTTCGCCCGCGGTGAGCGGGTGTGCGTCGCGGAGTGGGTCGTGCATGTCGAACTGGCGGCCGTTGAAGCCCCAGTCGTAGTCGGCCATGCTGCCGGTGAGGGTCAGCGCGATGGTGCGGTCGGCGTCACGCCGGTCGAGGGTGACCGCGGCGGTCGCGGCCAGCCGCTCGGCGGTCGCGACCTGGGCGCCCTCCCCCAGCTCGGTGATCTGCACGTCCGCGGCCGGCGCCTGCCCGCCGCCGGTGCGGACGAGCGCGAAGCCGCGTTCGCGTTTGCCTTCGGCTTCGGCGATGAGCGGGAACACTCCGTCGCCGAGGGTGACGAGCACGTCGTAGCGTTCACCCATCCCCAGCAGGACGCTGTCGACCTCGACCGGGTCGACGGGGTACCCGTCGGTGTGGGTGACGGTGAGCCTGTGTCCGCCGAGCGCGACCCGGAATGCGGTGTCTCCACCGGCGTTGATCAGGCGGATCCGGACCCGGGATCCGGGGGTGCCGGTGAACTGGGCGGGGTCGGCGGCGGGTTTCCATCGTGGACCTTCCCCCCGCTGGAACGTCAACACCTGACCTCAAGCCTTTCAGCTGCCTGCCCATAATTCGGTCCTTGACATTCCAGTCGGATGGAAGGTCTAGGGTGAGAGGCATGGAAGACGAATTGACGGCCCGGAGCGCTGGCGAGGTGTTCGACGATCATCTGCAGCAGGGCGCACATGGGAGCGTGGATGAGGATCTGGAACGGAATTACGCGCCGGACGTGGTGGTGCTGACAAGGGCCGGTGCGCGCCATGGCCACGATGGCATCCGGGAACTGGCTGAGTTGCTGAACGGACAGCTGCCGGAGGCGGAATTCACGTATACGGCCCGTGTTGTCGCTGGCGAGGTGGCCCTTTTGGAGTGGACCGCCCGGGCCTCGAACGGTGCTCGCGTCGAGGACGGGGCGGATTCCTTCCTTATCCGTGACGGCCGAATTCAGGCCCAAACCATTCACTACACCGTCCTGCCAGGTCCTACGCAGGACAGCGACCCTAATGAGGAAAGTGCGAGGTGAGCACCATGGCAACAACAAACGTGACTCTGAAGATTGAGGGAATGACCTGCACCGGGTGTGAACAACGGCTCGGCACGGCGCTGCGCCGGCTTGAAGGTGTCAGTGAAGCCCGAGCGGATCACCGCACCGGTGAACTCACTATCCGGTATGACCCCGACGCGACTGACCGTGAAGCGCTCGAGGAACGAGTGGTGGTTGCCGGCTATGAAGTGGCCGACACTGAGGGGTCCGCGTAATGACTACGGATACCGCTACTAAGGATGAGCAGTTATGGGATGAAGAGCCCAGCCATCTGGAGGGCCGCGCCCGGATCCGCGCGCGGATCGCCGGGCTGCACTGCTCCCTGTGCACAGGGACCATTGAGAAGGCGTTGGGCCGCCAGGCCGGTGTGGATCAGGTCGCGGTAAGTCTGACCCATGAGCAGGCGCTCATCGATTACGACCCGAAGCTGATTAAACCGCAGGAAATCCTGGCCACGCTGCGCGATATCGGCTATGACCTGTATGACCCTCGGAAGCTGCGCCCGTTTGAGGACGAGGAAGCGGACCTGATCCGCGAAGGCAAGCGACTGCTCCTGGCCGTCGCCGCTAGCCTGACAGCCATCGCTCTGATCCTTGAGGTCTCCGGGATCTGGTCGGTTCTGGTCCCGGCGTCGGTGGTGGTACTGATGGTGCCGGTCGCCTACGCGATCCTGCTGCCCGCCGGGAAAACCAGGGCCGCCCTGGGCGCGCTGGCGATCATTGCGCCGGCAGGGTTGGCGTACGCAGGCCGGGAAACAGGCCTGATCACTGACCCGGCGACCGGTTGGGTGACCGGTGTTCTGGCTTTGGCCGTGGTGTTCGGTGTTGCCCCGCATATCCTGCGGATGGCGTACCAGGCAGCACGACGCGGCATCCTGAACCAGCACGTCCTGCTGGAGGTTGGCGCTTTCGCCGGGATTGCCGGCGGCATCATAGGGCTCACAGGAATCTTCCCTGATTACCCGACCGCACCGTTCTTCGCAGTAACCGTGCTGGTGGCGAACTACCACATCTTCTCCGAATGGCTCTCGCTGCTGGTCAAGACCCGCTCCAGCCAGGCGGTACGGAAACTGCTTGAACTGCAACCCGACACCGCACGGCTCGTGCGCGAGGGCCGGGAAGAGGAAGTCCCGGTAGCTCAGATTAGTGTCGGTGACATTGTGCGGGTCCGTCCCGGCGACCGGGTACCTGTTGATGGGCGGGTCATCGAAGGACATACCACTGTCGACCTGTCCCTGGTGACCGGTGAACCGGTGCCGATCGAACGTGCAACAGGCGATGAGCTGATTGGCGGGTCCATCAACGGAGCCGGCTCGGTGCTGGTGGAAGTGACCCGCACAGGAGCGGACAGTTTCCTGGCTCAGGTGGTCCGCCACGTCGAAGACGCCCGGGCACTGAAACCCGGGATCCTGCACCTGGTAGATCGGGTCCTGCGTGTCTACACCCCCACAGTGCTCATCGTCGCCGCCGTCGCCTTACTGGGCTGGCTGGTCGGCAGTTGGGCGGTGGCCGGCGAGCCCGACGTCCGCCGCGCCGTTTTTGCCGGCATCGGCGTACTGGTGATGGGCTACCCATGCGCGGTGGGTATCGCCGCTCCGCTGGCGATCGTCCGCGCCGCCGGTGAAGCAGCCGACAAGGGCATCATCATGCGCACCGGTGAAGCGTTCCAGACCTTCGGCCAAGTGCAAACGATCGTCCTGGACAAGACCGGCACCCTCACTGAAGGGCGCCCCACCGTCCGCGAAATCGAAGCGATTGGCGATGAAGAACAACTGCTGGCGACCGCGGCAGCGGCCGAGAACCCTTCGGAGCATCCGCTGGCCCGAGCCATCGTCACCGCAGCCGAACAACGCGGGCTCACGATCCCGACGTCGGATGATTTTGAATCCGTCACCGGTCTTGGCGTCAGAGCCTCGATCGAGGGGAACCCCGTCCTGGTTGGGCGACCGGCCTTCCTCCACGACCAGGGAATCGACCTGAACCCGTTGTCGTCCGCGGTCACCCGCCTGGAGGATATCGGCCGCACGGTTGTCGCGGTCGCCGTCGACGGCCGCCTGCAAGGCGTCATCGCCCTGGGCGATGACATTCGCCCTGACGCGATCCGAGCAGTCACGGAGATGCGTGAGGCCGGGATCCGCCCGGTGCTGGCCACCGGGGATAACGGCCGCGCCGCCGCCCACGTTGCCGCGGAAGTGGGAATCGAGGAGATTCGTGCGGGAATCCTTCCCGAGGAGAAAGCCGCTTTGGTCCGTGAACTGCAAGCCGGCGGTAACCGCGTGGCTATGGTGGGCGATGGCATCAACGACGCTCCGGCCCTGATGCAGGCCGACGTCGGCATCGCCATGGGTGGCGGGACCGATATCGCCGTGGAATCCGCGGACGTGGTCATCGTCCGTGATGACCTCACCGCGATCCTTGAAGCCCAGCGGACCAGCCGCTCCAGTTACCGGCGCACCCGGCAGAACGTCTCCCTGGCGTTCCTGTTCAACGGCATCGGAATCCCTGCGGCCACGACCGGACTGGTGTACCCAGTCTGGGCCATGGTGGCCATGGCGCTGTCCGTCACCACGATCTTCATCAACAGCCTCGGCGGCCGGCCTTCCCTGTTGTTTGAAGCGATCAGCAGCGTCGGGCGTACCACCCCGGACGACGGTGAGGATGAGAGGAAAAAGTGAGCCAGTTCCCCATCATCGAAGAACCCGAGCTGGGGAGGGTCACCGGCGGACCAGGGCTGGTGTTACTGGATTTCTGGCAGGCCAGCTGTGCCCCTGCCGGGCACTGGAACCCAGACTCGACCGCTTCGCCAGCGCCAATCCCGGCGCATTCGAAGGCTACCGGATCGATGTCGACGCACAACCAGACATCGTCAAGCGGTACAGCGTCATGAGCATCCCAACGATCATCGTGCTACGGAATGGCCGGGAAACTGCCCGCCTCGACGGGCTCATACGAGACTCCGACCTGGCCGAACTGCTCGGCTGGAGTTGATGACCCGATGTCCAAGCGATATCCCTCCGGCTCTTGGGAGGTGAACGGGCATGCCGTGCGTAGGGGTGAGTCAGCGACAGGCCACCGGCCGCGACCGCCACTCGGGCCGTGGTGGCCGGTGGCTTGGTTTGTCGCGACAGCAATTGTGCTTGTCTTTCTTGTGCTTGGAAGTGTTCCAGACCAAGGGTATCGGTAGCCGAACGTCGGGTCCTCGTGGTGCGCGTCGTGGAGCGCGTTGATCCGGTGCGCCCGAAGCACGTCCGCGTCCCGGATCGGGTCGCCTCTCCACCGGTAGTAGGGCTGGCGGGCGAGCTTGAGGACCCGGCACGACACCGTCACGGGAATCCCCGCGTCGGCGAGCTCAGATACGAGCGGGTACGTCATTTTGGGGAGCCACCGAGTTTCAGGTTCGCCTGCGACAGATACGCCGCCGCCCGCCTGAGGACCTCGTTCTCCTGCTCGAGGAGGCGGATCCGCTTCTTCAGCTCCCGCGCCTCAGCTGCGTCCGCCGCGGTCTGACCGGGACGGTTGCACGTGTCGCCGAGGGACTCGGGGTCGCGTGGGACACCGCCAACAACGCGGTCCTGGCTGAAGGCAAGCGGCTGCTGATCAACGACCCCACGCGGTTCGAGGGCGTGAAGGTCATTGGCGTCGATGAGCACGTCTGGCGCCACACCAGGCGTGGCGACAAGTACGTCACCGTGATCATCGACCTCACCCCGGTCCGCGATGGCGCCGGCCCAGCAAGGCTGCTGGACATGGTCGAGGGCCGGTCGAAGGCGGCGTTCAAGACCTGGCTCGCCGACCGCGACGACGCGTTCCGTGACGCGGTCGAGGTGGTCGCGATGGACGGCTTCACCGGGTTCAAGACCGCCGCTGCAGAGGAGATCCCGGACGCGGTCACGGTGATGGATCCCTTCCACGTCGTGCGCCTGGCCGGTGACGCCCTCGACAGGTGCCGGCGCCGGGTCCAACTCGCGATCCACGGGCACCGTGGGTTCAGGGACGACCCGCTCTACAAGTCGCGGCGCACGCTGCACACCGGCGCGGACCTGCTCACCGACAAGCAGAGCGACAGGCTACGCGCGCTGTTCGTTGATGACGCTCACGTCGAGGTCGAGGCGACCTGGGGTGTCTACCAGCGCATGATCGCCGCCTATCGCCACGAGGACCGGCAACGTGGCCGCGAGCTCATGGAGAAGCTGATCACCGACCTCAGCGCCGGCGTCCCCAAGGTGCTCACCGAGCTCACCACCCTGGGCCGGACCCTGAAGAAGCGAGCCGCTGACGTGCTCGCCTACTTCGAACGACCCGGCACCAGCAACGGGCCGACCGAGGCACTCAACGGACGGCTCGAACACCTGCGCGGCTCCGCACTCGGGTTCCGCAACCTGACCAACTACATCGCCCGAAGCCTGCTCGAGACCGGCGGCTTCAGACCCCAACTCCTACACCCCCGATTGGGATGAGCCGGTTTGCCGTTGATCAGGTAGTGCGGGTAGTAGACGTCGCCGGCGTCACCGCCGAGCAGGTCGGAGGTCGCGCCCATCAGCATGTTGCCCATCCGCATGAACATGTCACCGTGGCCGCCCATCTCCCCCATCCCCTGCCGCAGCTGCTCGAGCACCTCGTCGGGGGTGGCGGTGACGCCGTCGAGCCAGTCGTCGAGGATGATGACCCATTCGTCGTCGTAGCGGAGCGGTTCGTTGGGGTCCTCGACGATGAGCGCGCCGTACAGTCCGGTGTCCAGCTGGGCGCCGACGTGCGGGTGGAACCAGTGGGTGCCCGGATCGGGGGCGGTGAACTCGTACCGGAAGGAGTCGCCGGCGGCGATGGGCTGCTGGGTGAGCGGGGGGACACCGTCCATGTCGTTGCGCAGCGCGAGCCCGTGCCAGTGCACGGAAGTGTCGAAGGGGAGATCGTTGCGCAGCGTCGCCTGCAGGGTGTCCCCGGCACGTACCCGCAGGACCGGTCCGGGCACCGACCCGTAGGAGAACGTCGCCGCGGCGGTGCCGGCGAGGTCGATGGTGGTGGCCGCGGCGGTGAGCGCCGCGGTGGTGACCCGTCCGGTGCCGCGCCGGTCCCGTTCGGCGCGGTCCACGGCGGCACCGGTGGGGGTCACCCATGCCGGGGTCGGGGTGCAGGCGGCGAGGGCCACGGCGGCGACGGCGCCGGTGCTGAGGGAGAGGAACCCGCGGCGGGTGAGCTGGCGGCGGGGACGAGGAGCGGGGGTGGTCATCGGCGCGTGGTCTCTTTCTGGTGGGCGGCCGCCGCGCGGCGGGCGGGCTGGTCGGTCAGGAGCAGGCGGGTGAGGATGGCGGTGATGCTCAGCGCCACAACAGCCCCACCAAGCAGGGTCGCCGCGCCCGGCAGGGTGAGCACGGGCACGAGGAGCCCGGCGAACACGGTGGGTAGCGACATGGCCAGGTAGGAGATCGTGTAGATCACGGCCATAACGGTGGCGCGCTGGCCGGGGTCGACGTGTGGGAGCAGGGTGCGCATGGCCCCCATGAACGCGGTCCCGAATCCGGCGCCGACGATGGCGACGCTGGCGAGGTATCCGGTGAGGCTGTGCCCGTGCAGGGTGAGCAGGCTGAACAGGGTGCCCAATCCGAGGCTGACGCTGCCGAACAGGGTGATGCGTCGCGGGCTGGAGCGGTGCAGCAGCACCGCGGCTGCGACACCGGCGGTAGCGAGGATCACGATGGACGCCGCTTCCTGAGTGCGGGTGTCGGCGGTGAACTGGGTGGCGACGATCCCGGTGCCCAGGGCCAGGAACATGCCGTTGGTGACCCACCCGGAGATGACCGCCGGGACGACGGACAGGATCACTCGCCGGGTGCGCGGCGGCAGCGGAACACGACGCGCACGGCCCCGGTCGTGGCGGGCGGGGGCGGCGTCGGGGATGCTCCACGCGGTCGCGGCGAGCACGACGAACGCGGCGGCGAGCACGAGGAAGATGGTGCCCGCGTCGATGCCGTCCAGGTCCAGCAGCACCGCGGCGGTGAGCGCGCCGAGTGCGAGCCCGGCCATGGGGGCGGCGGTGTTGGCCAGCGCGGCGGCTCCCGGCCGGCGGGGTGGTTCGAAGTCGACCATCATCGCGTTTAGCGCCGGGACGAGCAGCCCCGCGGCGAGGCCTTGGAGGGCCCGGGCGGTGAGCAGGGCGGGCAGCGAGTCGGCGGCCCAGAACAGCAGCAGGCTGACGGTGAGCAGCACCGCCCCGACGCTGAGGACGCGGCGTCGTCCGATCCGGTCGGAGAGGGAGCCGAGGGTGAGCAGGGCGATCAGCAGCGGGAGGGCATAAATCGCGAAGATCAGGGTGGTCGCGACCGGTGCCAGCTGCAGCCGCTGGGTGAGCTGCGGGTAGAACGGTGAGGGGGCGGAGGCTGCGGCCATCAGCAGCACGGTGCCAGTGATGGCCAGACAGAAGCCGCCGCGGGCGCGGGTCGCGAGTGCTGCGGCGGTCATAGGAGTCCTCCTGGGCGAGCGGCGACGGGGCGCGGCTGGCATGTCTGTGTGCGGTGTCCGCTGCGCTGCGAAGAGGGGTGGGGGTTAGGGCTGGATCAGCCGGGCGATGGCCGCGGAGGTGGCGGCGAGGGAGGTCTCGTCGGTGAGGGTCCCGGTGGTGTTTGCGTGGCGGAGGTGGTCGTCGAGGAGGCTGAGTGCTACGCCTTCCAGTGCGCGTTTGCTGGCGGAGATCTGGGTGAGGGTGTCGATGCAGGGGCGTTCCTGCTCGATCATGCGGGTGATTCCGCGGAGCTGTCCCTCGAGGCGGCGGAGCCGGTTGCGGTAGGTGCGCGGGTCGGTGATGTAGCCGTCCGCGGCGGGT
>NZ_MEEL01000008.1:0-9360 GCF_001724435.1 Microbacterium sp. SCN 69-37 | reverse complement strand
TCCGGATCAACGCCCAGTCCTCCAAAGTGATCACTCTCCAATCGTTGAGTGTTCACTTTTCAAGCGCCGCTACTGTCCAGTTTTCGAGCGCCGTCGACACTGAAGCGCCGTGAGTCCGGCTCGGATCCGCCGCCGGCAACCCCCACGTCGTGAGCCAAGTCGGGTCGGCGAACAGGATGGCTATCTTTCGTCGCTTGGCGACCCCTCGGGATTGCTGGCACGCGGCTTCTCCAATTGCTTCGAACACATCGGAGAGGTCCATGGCGAGGTCGTCATGATCCGCGCGTCCTTGCGCTGGGGAGCATCCCAGCTCCTGGATATCGTGCCATCGTGAGCGGTCGAGACAGCGAACGCGCTGAGCACGTCGGCTGCGCGTTGTCCCGCTCCCTGCTCGAGACCGGCGGGTTCAGACCCCGACTACACCCTCAATTGCGATGAGCCCGAAATCCTCCTGGTCTTGAGATCGAAGTCCCGGCGCTTTGTAGAGGAGTTGGATCTCGGGTCGCAAGTACCTCACCCCATCACGTTGCCAATGCGCGTCAGCCAGAGACATTCCGACTCGGCTGTCGCGTCTATAGCTCCAGGCGCCGTCGTGGATGGTCGTCAGCACGACGTCGTACTCCCAGGGGTCGGCGCCGCTCTGGCGGAGCCATAGGTTGTTGCAGGTCTCTGACAGGTGTTCCTCCACTGCCACGAGGGGGCGAAGAGTTCCACGATCGGCGGCCCAGACATCGAACCGCGCACGAACGTGCTCGCGGAGCAACTGGAACTCGTCACGTGGAATCCCGATGTCGATGTCGCCGTGGTCACGCTCTACGCCTGTGTAAGCCTCGATCGCCCAGCCGCCAGCGATCCACCATCTGCCGCTGTAGTCCGCGAACATGTCGACGACGTCGTCCACTGTGTGCGGGCGCCAGGGTCCGTAGAGCCGGACGATTTCGTCGTGATCCATGAGATCCACGTTACGCAAGCAGGCCCTCGAGGCCGCAAGAAGCATGCACACAGTGCATACACTTGTGCCTCATGATGGAATGGGCCGCCAGTGGGCTATCGAAAAGCCAGCGCGACTTCGTTGTGTCGATGCTTGGCGACGACCTCGATCTCGTGTCCGACATGTCGTGGGGGCAGGTTGACACACGCGTCCTTCGCGTGATGGCCGGGACGGAGCACTTCGTTGTCAAGGCGGCCGGCCCCAGCAACCATCACATCGGGCGAGAAATTTCAGCGCACGAAACTGCAACGGGTCCACTGCTGTCACGAGATCTGTGCGCCCGACTCGTCGGAGTTGCCCGTGGCAGCAATATCCTCGTCACTACCTTCGTGCGGGGTGAGCTGGTTGAAGGAACGCCGGCGGAGCTTTCGCCCGAGGTCCAGGCACAGGCCGGAGCGTTGTTACGCGCGTTCCACAGCCAATCCGCTCGACTTGACGATGAGTACGAGGCTCGGGTGACGCATCAGGCACTCCAACGCCTGAGCCAAGACCATCGCATCCCGTACGACATCGAGGATCGCGCCCGGGAAATCTTGAACGGGTACTCGCCGCACCCGATTCTGGTTGTGCCAACTCATGGCGATTGGCAACCGCGCAACTGGGTGTTCGACGGTACGAAGGTACGCGTGATTGACTTCGGCCGGTTCGACTATCGCCCCGCAGCTACGGACCTCTGTCGTCTTGCTGTCCAGCAGTGGCGGTCCATGCCGAGCCTCGAGATCGCATTCATGTCTGGCTACGTCGACGACCCGCGAGATCCGGAAGTATGGGGCATCGACCTCCTCCGCGAAGCCGTTGGCACCGCCGTCTGGGCTCACCGGGTCGGCGACGAGCCCTTTGAGCAGCAAGGGCAACGAATGCTCCGGGAAGCGCTCCAACACTTCGTTTAGTCGCGCAAGAGGGGAACATCGGACACCAGAAGTCCAACAGTGGTTCTCGGCTCTACGCACCGCGTGCTCGCTTACGATGCGTGCATGGACTACGTCGAGCTGACCGAACGCTTCATTGAGGAGAGGTTTCCGGCCGCGGAGATCGCGGTGATCGGCGGCAGCACAGGGCGAGGCACTCGCACCCCGACAAGCGACATCGACCTGCTGGTCATCGGGGATGAGATCTTCGATGAGGGCGAGTCCAGGTCCAGCCTGGCTGGCGCGTGGGAGTACGCCGGCGAAGTCTTCGAGGTGTTTGCGTACACCCATGAGGCCTACTCAGAGTGGGCGCGCGGCGGGATCGCGCAGTACCGACCCGTCGTCGTGCACATGCTGGTGGAGGGCCAAGAAGTGCGCGGCGGCGAGGCACTCAATCGACTCCGCGCCGAGTGGGGCGCGACACTCATTGACGGACCGTCGATCAGCGAGCACGAACTCGCGATGCGCCGGTACGCGATCACCGACCTGATAGACGATCTCCGTGACGCAACAGACGACTTGGAGCAGAGCGCCGTCGCCTGGGATCTGTTCCGGAAGATCGCGGAACTCATGTTGCTCAGCGACCGACGCTGGATCGGAACGGGGAAGTATCTCCCGCGACGTCTCCGGGAACTGAGCCCCAGCCGCACAGAGAGTCTCACCTCACCACTCGTGCAAGGTGATCTCTCTGCATTCGCAGATCGTGTCGAGATCGAGCTGACGCGTGCAGGAGGCCGTGTGCACGCGGGGTTCGTCCGCTGAGACTAAGCCTCGGCTAGGACAAGGTCGGGCAGAGGGTGTCGGCGCACCAGGACGCGGTTCCTCGGTGCTGCGACTCCGGGCTCGTAGGGGAGGATCTGGATTCGGACTGTGCTGAGGTGACGGAGTAGGCAACTCCGATGCCGCTGAGACGATGCGACAAGTGCCTTCTCGAGCGTTGCGGGGCGCCTATTGTTCGCATTCTGGCGCATGCCGAACGCGGTCTCCACAGCCGTCTTCCCTCGTGCCACGATCCGTTCGGCGACCTGATGGAGCCGTGGGTTCGTACAGCCGTTCATGACGGTGACGACCGCGGCTTCAAGAGCCCAGACCTGCTCCGCGAGACTGAACCGTGGGCTCAGAAGATGGCTCGCGAAGGACAGGTCGGTGATGATCGTCGTCAGGCTCACGATCTCGGGGTAGGCCGCGAGAAAGACGCTGCACGCGTCGAGCGAGTCGATCCCGATCATCCCCATCCGATCGACGATCCTCCCCTGGAGTTGCTCGTCCGCCGCCCAACACCGTATGAGGGAAGCGGCCAGTTGGAGTTCGCCGGTGGTGAGTCCGATGCCGCGCTTCCAGAGCGTGCCGGATAGGCAACGCTCGGCGTGGGCGTATTCCTGGAACGGGGTGAGATCGATGTCGGCCCCGTCAATGTGCCAGCGCTGATGGCGGTTGCAGACTGCGCCTCCCCTGCTGCGCACCGACGTCTGCTCACCTTTCGCGCATCGACGGCAGGCAGTTCGCGTCGCCTGGGTGTACCCGCAACGTTTGCAGAGCGTCGGCTGCCAGGCGTAGTGCTGGCAACGCACGTACATCGCGTTCTTCCGGGCATCGCCCGCGAAATGCCCGGGCGTGAGGCCGCCGAGACGCTCCGCCCACCCCGCAGCGCGCTCGAGGTTGGGATGCGAAGGCGACATTCCGGCGAGGTCTGTGACGTGGAGCCGAAGGTCGCGGGGTGTGAGAGCGTTCGCGGTGGCGAGCCTGCCGAGGAATCCCGTGATGGTTTCGGCGGCGAGGGGCTGCACGGTCCGCGGTAACGCACGCACGTTCGCCGCCGGCATCGGCACCTTCATGTCGCGACGGGCACCTTGTCAGGGGCGGCGGCCGGGACGGTGCCGAAGACGGTGTCCAGGTCGAGGCGTTCGGTGCCGTTGTCGATGGCCTCCATTGCGAGCATGTGCACCATCCCGGTCAGGTCTCCGATCACACCGCCCGTCGCGGCGTGGAGATGGCTCGCGTGGCGGAGAATCGCCTCGGGATGCTGGTCGATGAGTCCGAGGGAGTTCTCAACCGCGACGAGCAGATCTGCCCATCCCGCTTTGCCCCTTCCCGTGTTCTCGAACTTGTGCAGGTTCAGGATGTCGAACCGGCTGCTGATCTGTCGTCCGCGGGTTCCGTCGAGTAGCCCGCTGGCTTCGACGTCGACTCCGGCGTAGACGAAAGTGCCAGGGCATTTCTCCGACAGCTGCTTGAGCGTGTCGGATGCCTCGCCCATCTGCTTGTACTTCTGGTTGATGTTGTGGATCTCGTCGACGATGATCAGCTCGGTTCCGCACGCGGCGATCACGCTGGCGACGGTGTTCATCAGCTCTCCCGTGTTGTAGTGCGCTCGCACCGGGAGGCCGAGGAAGTGGGCGAACTCTCCGAGCATCAGTTTCGGGGTGCAGGATGGCGGCACCGACACGTAGATCACCGGGATCGAGTTGCCGCCGCTGGCCCGTCCGATGTCGCGTCGGCGACGCTCAAACCGTCGAGCGATGTGCGAGACCGTGGTGGTCTTGCCGATGTTCGGCTCCCCCGACACGATCACGCCGAGCTTGCCGTGCGACTTGTACTGGTTCAGCATCAGCCGTCGCAGGATCTCCTTCTCTATCGCCGCGAACTGAGCGGTGTTGACGACCGGTCCGCGAATCATGAACTGCTTGCGAGCTTCACGATTCATCGCACGGTCGCCCGGCGAGAGAGCTTCCAGTTCGGCGCGGGTGATCGGGAGCGGCTTGTCCAACGTCTCGCTGACGAACGCGGACCAACCCTCGCGCGTACTGATCGCCTGGGTCATGTCAGCCGCTCCCACACTCCGTCGTCGTCAGCGAGCAGCGAGAACCCGCTACCGCGTTCCCAAATGACCTCGTCACCGATCGCCTCGTTCACGGGTTCTTCGCGGGCTGTCGTCTGCGCGTTGCTCGTGTAGTGCATCGGGTCACGATCGACCTGTGCAGCGCGAACCTTGCGGTTGTGCTTCTTTCCCGGCCGCACCCACTGGGCACGCTTCATTCGATCGGCCAACTGCGCGGCATCCTCCCGAACCGCACGATCGGCATCGACATTGACGGCGCGGGACTGCTGCCAGATATCGCCACCCATCGGCTCGTCGAGCAGATCAGGAGCGGCGCGGAAGGGAACGAACTGACCGTCGTGTTCGATCCAGATGTAGAGCGGATTGTGGGGGTCGTACCGGATGCGGCACGGGCGGGTCGCCCCTTCACCCTGTGCGCCGGCAGCCCTCAGCTCGGGCAGCCGTTTAGACCGGTAGACACGGCGCTTGAAGTTGATGCCGTAGTCCTGCAGCGTGCACGTCTTGGCCGGGAGAAGACCGATGAAGTCGTCGATACCGAAGGGCACATGGATCTCGGGAGCGACCCGCCGGTAGGCGCGGAACATCTCGTTCGGAGTCAAGTGCCGACCGGGCAGGAGCGGGTCGGCAAGCCCGTCATGAGTGCGGTTCTGCCATTCGATGGCGACCCAGTCCTCGAGCAACTCCTGCAGCTGGGCCAGTGCGAGCACCTCATCCGTCGGTTCATCACGCCCGCGACGCTCCACGCTGCCACCCGTGAACCCCTCGAGATACTGCACGAAACGAGTCACCATCGACTCGAACGTGCGCTCCACGTGCGGCTTGTCCGTCGGAGTCTCCTTCGCGGCGAAGATCAGTGAGATCCCCAACCTCGCGCAGCCTTCGCGGAACGACCGGGAGCGGAAGATCTTCCCGTTGTCAGTCGTGATCGTCTCCGGGAAGATATACGGCTGTGCGAGGCGGTGCTCATCGAGACGCTCCTGCGTGATCATGAACTGCCCCGCCCACGTCGCCGACATCCGCTCGCGATGCTCGCGCGCCCCCGGAGGACGCATGTCGTACGGCGTCAGCGCGCGAGCCAGAACACCCGCAAGGTCGGCGCTGTTGGTCGCGATCGCGCGGACCATCGCCGCAAGGATCGAGCGAGTCGCGACATCGTGGATGATCGTGAGCTCCGCGCGGTTCAGGCGCCCGTCCAGCAGTCGCGACGGCACATCAATGATCGTGGAGTCGATCTGAACGTGCTCCCCCGGTCGGAGCGAACCGTGAAGACCAAAAGCCCTGCCGGGCTTGTTCGCCGCGGTTTCTCTTCCTCGCGCCGACGCGTTCAGCTTTCTAGCCGTCGGGTGCGCCGCGATCAACCGATACAAGGTCCGATCGCTGGGCAACTCGACACCCTCCCCGAAGTCCTCCTCGAGCATCCACTTCACGTTGTCGACCGTGCGCGTCCGTGTCCCCGAGGACCGCTTCACCCCCGCCGCCCCCAGATCACTCAGCGCACCCGCGATGCGCGCATCGATCACCGGCTTCCGCCCGTTGAATCGGCGTTTGTCCACCAGCCCCACGACGCCTTCAGCGAGATACCGCTGGAACTTGCGGCGAACCGTCTCCGTCGACGCCTCGATATCCGGCCGCAACGCCGCCCGCACGTCCGCCAGCAATGGAATCAAGTCACGGCCCGCATCGACAGCGCGCTTCACGACCTCGAGCTGCTCAACCCACAGTTCCACGCTCCGCCGCTCGGTCTCGGGCAACCCAGCGATCAGCTGCAAGTCCGTCGGCTCGGTGGAAGGCGGCCGCACGTCACGCCAAACGACATCCGGCATACGAAGCAGTTCCTCGATGACAACCTCGCGGACAAACTCCTCTGTGAGAGAGCGCAGGAGCGCATGCCGATAGTCGACAGCGATGACAACGAACTCGTGATCGTCCCACGTCAGCTGTGTTCCGATCCCGGCGCGCATGACCTATACCGCCTCCGCCATCGCGCTCAACGAGAGCGGAGAATCCTCGTCCACCTCGAGCAGCCCCCACCACAGGGCCGAGTAGATCGCGCCCAACGGTTCCGCGCATACGCCGTCAAGCAGAGCGGCCCACTCCCTCAGCGTCCGACACTCCCCAGCGCGGTCCCGCAACCGGGTGTTCGCCGTCGCTGAGATCCACCGGTCGAAGCGGTATCCCGAGAGGAAGCGAAGGTTCCGGTGCTCGATCGTGGAGATATCGCTGATGACGACGTAGCCCCAGCCGAGCTGGTCACTCAACTCGGCTGTACGACTGAACACCTCAGCGTCGTTCTCATCGATCTACCGAACGGGCTTGACGTCGACGATCGCAGCGCCGCCACCGCGATAACGGACGAAGAAGTCAGGCGCGTGCTTTCCGAGACCTCCCGACCAGTGGATCCACATCGGCTGAGCAGCCAAGCCAACCACTCGACGATCACGATCCAGCCGCATCAGAGCCGCACGCTCGTACAACGACTCGAACCACACATGCGAACCCGTCGTCGCCGCCCAGTAGTAGCCCTCATAGTTGCGCTTGTACTTCCATGACGACGGTGTCCGCACGACGTCCACCGACTCGAATGGAACGTCTGCTGCGTCCAGCACGTCGCGGCGGTCATGCTTTCCGCCGATGACCCACTCGACCTCCGCACGGATCGACACCGCCCGCGCCACCTGCTGAGACCCGCTCACGTCCGCTCCCCTCACCCACAAAATGTTCAGTTTGAGGATCCGAACCTGACGGCGCCAGATTACGACTCACGATCTGAAAGGCCGGACGGTGACAGCCGCGTGTCGCGAGACCCGCACACAGAATCAATGGCACGGACGACAGGATCAACCGCGCAGACACAAGATCAACGGCACGGACGACAGAATCACTGTCATCGGACAGCGAACACGACAACATCGGCACCTTCCAATCTGCCTCGAGCTGCGAAGATGCCCCGCGCGGCGGACGAGATCGCCCCAGTACCCGAGTAGGCTCCCGATGACGTCGTCACGCGAAGCGCCCGCAGGGTCGGGAGCCTACTAGGGTACTGGCAAGACGAAACCCCGGCGATGTGGCTGAGCCAGTGATCGTTCCGGGGTCTTCGTGTACAAGCATACGATCAGGATCCTGAATGTCAACCGAACGAGCCGCCCTGAGCGCTGAGGACTATGAATCGCTCCTCCCGCTTGTGACTGCCGAGCGGCTGGGCTCGTACTCCCGAGCAACAGATGGCGGCACCGCAGCCGCCTTCGCTCTCTACGAGTGGAACATGCGCGCAGCTGCGAGCGTGATGGAGCTCACCTCGATGGTCGAAGTGATCGCCCGTAACGCCCTCGACACGCAGTTGCGCAGCTGGGCGACCCGCAAGCACGGCCACCCGTCTTGGCTTGATGTCGTGCCGGTCGATCAGCAAGGACGCAAGGACATTCAGCATGCCCGAGATCGAGCGACCCACCGGGGACGCCGGCCGGAAGTTCATGGGCGCGTCATCGCCGAGCTTTCGCTGGGGTTCTGGCGGTACCTGGTCGAATCGCGCTATCTGACCTCGCTTTGGGTGCCTTCGACGCACGCCGCGTTCGCTCACGGACATCCCGACCTCCGCACCAGGCAACGCGACGTCGCGTTCCGGATGCAGCAGCTCAACTTCGTCAGGAACCGCGCCGCCCATCATGAGCCCATCCATCAGCGTGATCTCCGACGCGATTTGGGACTCGCCCTCGACCTCGCGCAATGGATCTCGCCTACGGCGGGCGAATGGGTCGAGAACACGACGTCACTCCCCGCTGTTCTCGCCGAGCGCCCGAGTTTCTCATAGTCTTCGCATCCAGTACAGCTTTTGTCCTCGATTCAGGGTACAAATGCCGTATGGCCAGTTCGACCATTGCAAAGCTCGGCGCGATCGCCGCTGAGCGCTGGGGGATGGTCACGACAGCGCAGGCGGCCGAAGTCGGGGTCTCTCGCAAGACCCTCTCGAATCTCGCGGCCTCTGGTGCCCTCGAGCGTGTCGCGCAAGGCGTCTACCGGATGGCCGGAGCACCGACGGGCATGCTTGAGGTCGACACCATCAGGATCCACTGGCTCGCTCTCGGCGGCACGGCATCCGTGATCGCATCGGGAAAGTCGGCAGCGGCGCTGCACGAGATCGGGGACTGGCTCCCTGGAGCATCCGAGTTCGTCGCCGCCACTCGACGGACCACGAGGATCGACGGGGTTCGAATCCGTGTCCGATCACTGGCAGCCGAAGACATCGTGTTCGTCGACGGTATGCCGTCCATGAGCGTCGAGCGGACGATCGCGGACCTCATCGAATCGCGGGAATACCTATCACTCGTGTCCGATGCCGTCGCGCAGGCGATTCAACGAGGGATTCTGCTGCGTCCGAATCGCCTGAAGGAGATGCTCGAACCGCTTGCCCGCCGATACCGAGAGCCGTCGGGGGCCGCGCTCATGGATGGACTCAGTGAAGCGGTGCCAAGCTAGGCCGCGCTTCGGAGGCCAGGCGGGTTCACTCGAACCGCGACGACGTAAGTGGGCTCTTCGGACATTCGGTGGGGGTCATGGGGTGAGTCCGCCGGCGGCGAGGAGCATGCGGAGGCGGTAGTTGTGGCGGTTGCGGTAGCCGCGGGCGA
>NZ_MEEL01000007.1:0-10886 GCF_001724435.1 Microbacterium sp. SCN 69-37 | reverse complement strand
TCCGCCCTCGGCTTCCGCAACCTCACCAACTACATCGCCAGATCACTGCTCGAAGCCGGCGGCTTCAGGCCACTGCTACACCCTCAATTGCGATGAGCCCGATTGTGAGCACAAGACGGCCCCCATCGATGAGGCTGGAGAGTATTTCGCGGTAGGAACGCCAGCCATGCGAGATCATCGCATCAACTATGCGGAAGCGAGGCGCATTTCTCGCGAAACATTCGAAGCATGGACACGTCGACTCTCTCCACGGGCGGGCGATCTTCTGTTCGCTCGCGAAGCACCTGTCGGTCCGGTCGTTCGTCTTCCAGACGTCGCGAACGTCGCCCCAGGTCAGCGCACTGTCCTGCTGCGGCCGGACCCTGATGTCGTCGACAGCAAATTCCTCTACTACGCACTTACCGCGCCTGCTGCTCAGGCAGGGCTGCTGGTCAAAGCGGAGGGATCCACGGTCCACCACCTGAATGTGCCGGACATTCGTTCGTTCGAGGTCTGGGTTCCATCGCTCCGCGAACAGCAGGCGATCGCCGAGATACTGGGCGCCCTCGACGACAAGATCGCCGCCAACACCGCCCTCGCCGCCACAGTTATACAGCTCGCTTCAACCGATTTCGCCGCGACCGTGCGCCACGTGGCGTGGGGCCCAAGGTTCGAAGAGATCGCGGACATTAGTGGCGGAGGAACCCCAAGCACGAAGAACCCTGCACTCTGGGACGGTGATATCTGGTGGGCGACTCCGACGGACATGACTGCTCTCGTGGGGCCGTACCTGGAGTCCACCTCCCGAAGGATTGCGCCCGCTGGCCTCGCTGCATGTAGCTCGAAGCTATTCGAGCCCGGCGCGATTCTCATGACATCGCGCGCGACTATCGGTGCGCTGGCGATCAACGGTGTCCCTACAGCACTCAACCAGGGCTTCATCGCTGTCGAACCTCACGACCCCCGCCTGCGTTGGTGGCTGTTCCACGAGATGGAGAGTCGAGTCGACGAGTTCATTTCATGGGCAAATGGGGCAACCTTCCTTGAGCTGAGCAGGGGGAATTTCAAGCGGCTTCCGGTGCGGGTCCCTGAGGAGACGGTGCTTATAGCTTTCGACTCACGGATTGCTCCACTCCACGATGCTGCCCGGGGTGCGTTGGCAGAGAATCGCACGCTCGCCGCGACGCGCGACGCGCGACGCGCTGTTGCCTGAGCTCATGTCGGGCAAGCTGCGCGTCCGTGATGCCGAAGCGCTGATTGTTCAGGCGGGCGTGTGAACGGGCACGCCTGCGCAACCTCTAGGTTCGAAGTACGAATGCACCGCCGCATCCATTTGGGGAGATTCACCGCATGACCGCTACCGCCACGCCCCCTGCCGTCCACCCGCAGAAGCCGCGATCGAGGACGCCCGGCTGGGCAAAGTTCCTGCTGGTGCTCTTCGTGATCCTGGCTATCGCCGCAGCGGCCGTGGGTGGGCTCTGGGTCGGAAGATCGTTCGGCGCGAGCGAGCAGCGTGAGATCCAGGTCATCAAGTCTGTCGAACTGCAAGAGCAGGTCGTGCTTGTTCGATCGGCCATCGCCGATCTGAAGCCCAAGGCCGACATCCAGGACATCAACGGCATCGCCATCCCGTGGACCGACCGCTCGGTTCTCTTGCAGTACGAGTTCGACACCATGGTCGGCATCAACGGCGAAGATGTCACGATCGCACGGACGGGCGACAACGCGTTCCGCATCGCGATCCCGAACTTCACCCTCATCGGCATCGACGAGCCCAGATATCACGTCGTGAACGAGGCGAACGGTGTTCTCAGCTTTTTGACGCCGGAGATCGACACCTTGAAGCTCACGGAAGAAGTACTCACCGACGAGGTCAAGTCAGAGCACATCGAGGGCCTCCGACCGGTGCTCGAAGTGCAGGCGAAGGACTTCTACACCAACATCATCACCGCGATCGACCCGGACGTGACTCTCGAGTTCACGTTCGCTGAGTGAGGACGATATCGACATGACTGACAACACGGACATCCCCGAAATCGACGAACAGCCCTTCCTGGACGCGACAGCTGAAGCGAAGTCGAAGTTCGGGCGCTTCAACCTCGCGATCATCGGGAGCTCCGGCGTCGGCAAGTCCTCGCTCGTCAACGCCGTGTTTGGCCGGGACTGGGCGAAGGTCGGCAAAGGCCTGCCCGTGACCCGGGGAGTCCAGTACTTCAACGATGACTCGCTCGGAATCTGGGACGTCGAAGGCTTCGAGATCGGTTCGCAGGTGCCACCCGCAGAGCAGTTGCGAGTTCACCTCGACACGATCTCGAAGAGCCCGAAGCTGCAGCAGATCTCGGTCGTCTGGTACTGCGTCAAGGCCAACGACGACCGGCTGACTCCGGCGGACATCGCGATGATCCGCGAGCTCGACGCGCAAAGTCTTCCGGTCATCCTGGTGTTGACCAAGGTCGATTGGATCAAGAACCCCATCACCGGTCAGCACGGCGTGGCCAAGGGTGTGGAGAAGTTCGTCGAATGGCTCAACGAGCCCGTCGACCCGCAGACCGATCTGCCGATCCCCGCAGCGTGATCCTCACCTCCACGCAGGACAAGCACGGGAAGGGCAAAGGGCATGGTCTCGGTGAGCTCGTCGCGGAAACCCTCGCCCTTTCGCCGGACAACGAGAAAGACGCGTTTCGCATCGCACAACGACTCAACCTCCCCTGGAAGCGAGAACTCGCCCGGCCCGTCATCGCCGCTGCAACGACTGCGGCAGCAGGTGCCGCAGCTGTCCCGGTTCCGATTGCCGATGCCGCGATCCTGGCGCCGATCCAGCTCGGGATGATGGCGCGCATCGCCACGATCTACGACCTGGAGATCAAGACCATGATGTCCGCCGGTGCTCTCGCCCAAGTTGGAGCGCAGCTCGCCGGGCGCGCCCTCGCGAGCAGCATGCTCAAGCTGATCCCAGGCGCTGGCAGCGTCATGAACGCCGGCGTCGCCGGCGCGCTCACCGCCGCGACCGGCGAGGGGTGGATGCGCCTGTGCGAGCAGGTCCACACCGGAAAGCTCGACGTCGACAAGGTGAGCAACTCCTGGTCGGACTTCGTCCCGGGCTTCCTCGACGTCGTCCGCAAGATGGCCGAGCAGAAGCTCACCAAGTAGCCGACCGAGAGGACCCAGCCAGATGTCATTCGCTGTCGTCGACTTCGAGACCACCGGCATCCTGCCGTCGTACCACCACCGGGTCGTCGAGATCGGCGTCACGCACGTCGAGGACGACGGGACGATCTCGTTTCGGTGGGAGACGCTGATCAACCCCGAGCGTGATCTCGGGCCGCAGCGTATCCACGGCATTCATGCGGCGGACGTGCTCGACGCACCTACGTTCAGCGACGTCGCGGCCGAGTTCGCCGAGCTGCTGCAGGGCCGTGTCTTCGCGGCGCACAACGCCTCGTTCGACCTGCGTTTCCTGCAGGCAGAGTTCGAGCGCGCCGGCTATTGGCTCGGCGGCGGAACGCCGCATGTCTGCAAGATGACTCTCGGCTCGAGGTTCGGGCTCGGCGGGTCATATTCCCTGTCGCACGCCTGCACCACTTACGGCATCGATATCGGACACGCGCACAGCGCGGGCGCCGACTCGTTCGCCGCCGCGCGACTGCTGGCGGCTTTCCACGCTCAGAGCAACACGCGGCCTGAGTGGCTGGACTACAGGCAGCAGGCCGCGGAGTCTGGCCGCGCCTACAGCTATCCCCCCCGGACGCCGGACCGGCGTCGCGGTGAAAGTTCGAAGTGATGTCGGCGCGGCGCCAGTGAGCTTTCTCGAGCGGATCTCGACCGACGCTCAACGACCGCGCGTCGAGGGCGCCGGAGCCCAATACGTCGCTCTGCTCGACCGTTGCCTGATCGACGGCTTGATCTCGGTGAGCGAAGGGGCCCAGCTCGCTGAAGTCGCGACCGAGCTCGGGCTGACCCGTGACGCCGTTGATGAGATCCACCGCGACTACTTCGTCGAGCTCGAACGCCGGGCCTGGGCGGACGGCATCCTGACCGAGGACGAGCGCGCCACGCTCCGTGACGTCGGTGCGCTTCTGGGGCTCGACGACGAGGCTGTCGCCGCTGCGGTGGATGACGTCGATCCGGTCGCGGGCACGGGTCAGGCCGCGTCGGCGATCGAGCTGTCGCCCGGGGATCTCGTAGTGCTTACGGGAGAGATGCTGCGCGAACGGAGCGAGTGGGAGGCGGACTTGCGCGAGCGCGGGTTCGTGCCGCAACCGTCAGTAACCAAGAAGGTCAAACTCGTCGTCGCAGCAGATCCCGACTCGTTGTCGGGCAAGGCGAAGAAGGCCCGCGACTACGGCATCCCCATCGTCGGAGAAGAGTGGCTGGCCACCATCGTCTTTCCAAAACAGCACGAAGAAGTAAGGTAGTCACGATTTCTCTTACTTCTTCGCGAGCGCTTCGAAAGGGATGACCTGGTGCGAACCGAGCTTTACGTGAGCACGCGATTTGGCGAGCTCACAACGAACCCGACCGGCGCATGGACGCATCCCTACTTCCTCCCCGCCGCGATCCCTCGAGCCCTTCAACTTTCGCCGGAGTCGATGGCGGCCGTGTCGCGGGCCGACATCGCGCTCGGGCGACTCTCGGGGCTGGCGATGCTCATCAACGATCCTGAACTGTTGCTGGGTCCCTCGATGGCGCAGGAAGCTCTCTCGAGTTCTCGTATCGAAGGAACGCAGGCGTCACTCAGCGACGTTCTCAGCGCGGAGAGCTCGGACGAGCCGATCGAGGATGAGAACCTGCGCGAGGTCAACAACTACCTGGATGCGGCTGCCCAGGGCAGGGCACTTCTCGAGAAATGGCCCCTGACGCAGCGGTTCTTCTGCGCGTTGCATGCCACGTTGTTGGCGAACGTCCGTGGCGAGGAGAAGTTCCCTGGGGAACTACGCAGGTCGCCCGTCTGGATCGGTTCGCCCAATGCGCGCCCCGAAACGGCGCGATTCATCCCGCCACATCAAGACAGGATCGGCGACCTCTTGGCGGACTGGGAAAGATTCGTCAACGAGCCTTCGACGATGCCCCCCGTCTTGCGCGCTGCGCTCATGCATTATCAGTTCGAGACCATCCATCCGTTCCTCGATGGCAATGGCCGAATAGGTCGGCTGCTGATCGGCTTCATGCTCGTCGCAGACGGCGTTCTCAGGGCCCCGATCCTGCCGATCTCGGGCTACTTCGAGAGGAATCGTGACGCCTACTACGACCGCTTGCAGGCAGTTCGCGAACGTGGCGAGATTGAGGAGTGGGTGCAGTTCTTCTGCGAGGGGGTCGAACAGCAAGCGAACCAGGCAGCCGCCCGCATCCGAGCGCTCGTGGAGATACGGGAGCGGTATCGGCGGGAGGCCATCGGCGATCGATCGGCACTCAGCTCGGTGATCGACCTGATCTTCCGCAACCCGGTCGTCACGGTCGCGACGGTCATGCGGCATGCCGGGGTCAGCAGGCCCGCAGGCTCAGCCGCGCTTCGACGGGCGGAGGAGCGCGGCTGGGTGCGATCCGCCGGCAGGTGGGGGCGCGGGGGGCGCGAGCGCTGGATCGCCACGGAAGTGTGGGCTGCGGTGTCGAGTGAAGACGCGTTCGGCGAGAGCGTCTAGGGAGGACGGCAAACCATGACAGCACTGTCGGAGGCCGACTGGGAGAACGACGCTCTCGAAACGCTCGCCGAGCCGTTGGGGTGGCGACCGGCGAAGGGCGATGAAGTCGCACCCGGGAGCGGTGAGCGCGACACGTGGGACGACCTGCTGATCCGTCCGCGTCTGCTCGACGCGCTGCGCCGACTCAACCCCGCCGTGCCCGGCGAGTATCTGCAGCAAGCGGTCGCGGAGATCGCCGCGCCGAAGTCGCAGGACGCGATCACCGAGAACCACCGCATCCACCAGTACCTCGTCAGCGGATATCCGTTGAGCTACATCGACACCGACGGTATCGAACAGAACCCGCGGCTCCGACTGCTCGGCACCGACCCGTCCGACAATGACTGGCTCGCCGTCAACCAGCTGACGCTCCGGCGCGGTGACCTCCACCGACGCCTCGACATCGTGCTGTTCCTCAACGGGATGCCGCTCGTCATCGTCGAACTGAAGCGTGCCGGCGCGGCATCCACCGGCGTTGCCCCGGCGCATGCGCAGCTGCAGACGTATCTGCGCGAGTTCCCTATGGTGTTCCGCTTCTGCGTACTCACGCTCGCGACCGACGGCATCGGTGCGAAGTACGGCACGCCCTTCACGCCGCTGAACCACTTCGCGCCCTGGAACGTCGACGATGACGGCAAACCGCTCGCACAGCCGCGGATCGAGGACGGTGTGTCGGTCGAGCCGATCGACGACGCTCTCAACGGCCTGTTCAATCAGGAGCGGTTCCTCCAGCTCGTGCGCAACTTCACGGCGTTCGACGAGAACGCCGACGGCCTCACGAAGCGCATCGCGAAGCCGCACCAGTACTTCGCGGTGGCGAAGGCGGTCGGCAGCACCGTGCAGGCCGTCGAGACCAACGGCAAGGCCGGTGTCGTGTGGCACACGCAGGGCTCGGGCAAGTCGATGGAGATGGAGCTGTACGCGAACCTCGTATCGCGGCATCCGAAACTCAAGAACCCCACCGTCGTCGTCGTGACCGACCGCACGGAACTTGATGGGCAGCTGTTCCAGACGTTCGACCAGAGTCTGCTCCTCGCCGAGAAGCCCGTCCAGGTGCGCGAACGCGCCCAACTGCGCGACGAGCTGCGCAACCGTGTCACCGGTGGCATCTACTTCACGACGCTGCAGAAGTTCGGGCTCACCGAGGCGGAGAAGGCCTCGGGCACGCAGCATCCCCTGCTCACCGACCGGCGCAACGTGATCGTCGTCGTCGATGAAGCGCACCGCAGCCACTACGACGACCTCGACGGCTACGCCCGTCACCTGCGCGATGCGCTGCCGAACGCGACGCTCATCGCCTTCACCGGTACGCCGATCTCGTTCGCGGAGCGCGATACGCGCGCAGTGTTCGGCGACTACATCGACATCTACGACCTCACACGGGCGGTCGACGATGGCGCGACCGTCCCTGTGTACTTCGAGCCGCGGCTCATCAAGGTGTCGTTCGCCGAAGGTGCGAGCGAGGACGATATCGATCGTGCCGCCGACGAATACACCGTCGGGCTGGATGACACAGAGCGGGCGCGGCTCGAGGCCTCCGTCGCCGTCGTCAACGCCGTCTACGGCGCGCCGGAGCGCATCGAGACGCTCGCGGCCGACCTCGTGCGGCACTGGGAAGAGCGGCGTGAGCGGATGAAGCCTTTCCTCGCGTCCCCCGGCAAGGCACTCATTGTTGGCGGCACACGTGAGATCTGCGCGCGACTGTACGCGGAGATCGTCCGTCTGCGGCCCGACTGGCACTCCGACGCGCTGGATTCCGGCAAGATCAAGGTCGTCTACTCGGGGTCGGCATCCGACCAGCCGCCCGTCAGCGACCACGTGCGCCGAGACTCCGAGAACAAGGCGATCAAGGCGCGGTTGAAGGATGCCGACGACGAGCTCGAACTGGTCATCGTCAAGGACATGATGCTGACCGGCTTCGACGCGCCGCCGCTGCACACGCTCTACCTCGACCGACCCCTCAAGGGTGCCCTGTTGATGCAGACGCTTGCGCGCGTGAACCGCACGTTCAGGGGAAAGGAGGACGGGCTGCTCGTCGCGTACGCGCCGCTCGCCGACAACCTCGCGAACGCTCTTGCGGAGTACACGACATCGGATCAGGAGAACAAGCCCGTCGGCCGAGACGTCGACGAAGCGGTCGCTATCGCGATTGAGATCGTCGCTGAGATCCGCGAGATGCTCGCCGCCTGTGATTGGCGAGCGATCGTCGCGCGCGGCGGCTCTCGCGCCTGGCGGACGGCAGCAACGACCGCAACCAACTTCCTGCGAGACGCCGCGAATCCGCTGAACGACCCTGAGCTCGGCAACGACCGTCTGTCGGCGCGGTACCGCACCGCGACCGGTCAGCTGGCTCGGGCGTGGGCACTCGCGTCTGGCCGTGACGGACTCGCTGAACTGCACGAAGAGATCGCCTTCTACGAAGAGGTTCGCGTCTGGATGGCGAAGTTCGACGCCGCTGAACGACAGGCCCGCGACGAACCGGTTCCCGAGGAGATCTCGCGCCTCCTCGGATCGCTCGTCGCCGAGTCCATCGCTCCCGGGGAAGTTCTCGACATCTATGACGCGGCCGGGCTTCCGCGGCTGGCGCTCGACAACCTCGGCCCTGACTTCCTCGCCAAGGCGCAGGCGGCGCCGAACGCGCATCTCGCGATCGAGGCGCTGCGCAAGTCGCTGACGGATGCCGGCGCGAGAGCGACACGCGGAAACCTTGTTCGCCAACGGGCGTTCTCGGAGCGGATCGCCGAGATCATGAACCGCTACACGAACCAGCAACTGACCTCCGCTGAGGTGATCGCGGAATTGGTGGCGCTTGCGAAGGAGGTCGCCGCCGAGGCGTCGCGCGGCACGCGCTTCTCCCCACCGCTCTCTAGTGACGAGCTGGCGTTCTACGACGCCGTCGCCACCAACGAGTCGGCGGTCGATGTGCAGGGCGAGGATGTGCTTGCGCAGATCGCCCGGGAGCTCGTCGCTGTGATGCGCCGTGACGTCCGCACCGACTGGACCGTTCGCGATGACGTGCGCGCAAAGCTGCGGTCGTCGATCAAGCGGCTACTCGTGAAATACAAGTACCCGCCCGACAAGCAACCCGAGGCGATCAAGCTCGTCATGGACCAGATGGAATCGATGGCTCCGCGGTATGCGGACGAACGCGGGTGACCAGAGTTGACATTCTGATAGACCCAGAGTGCGCGTCGACCGCTGGTCGCCAATCGTCACAGAAAGGCAAAGCAGTTGAGTGAATCCACGACGAGCTTCACGGCGAGTTCGGTCGGACTCCTGAACCTCCTCAAGTCCGGTCACGATGGGCGCTTGCAGCTGCCCGACTTTCAGCGGAGTTGGGTGTGGGATGAGGAACGCATACGCAGCCTCATAGCTTCGGTGTCCCGAGGGTTTCCCGTTGGTGCCGTGATGACGCTCAAGACGGGTGGTGCTGTCGAGTTCAGGCCACGTGTGTTGGAGGGAGCTCCGCTTGAGGCAGGGGAGAAGAGTCCTGAGTCACTCCTGCTTGACGGTCAACAGCGGCTGACATCGCTGTACCAGGTGCTGATGCGAAATGAGGTGGTCCAGACCATCACCCCGCGTCGCCAACGAGTCAAGCGGTGGTTCTACCTCGACATCGAGAAGTGCCTGGACGAAACGGTCGACCGAGATGAGGCGGTCGTCAGCGTCCCTGAAGATCGCCGCTTCACGTCTGATTTCGGGCGCGTGGTCGAGCAGGATCTATCTACGCAGGAGTTGGAGTTCGAGCAGGGCATGTTCCCGCTCAGCGCCGTTGTCGGCTGGGCTGACTGGAACCAGGCGTTCGTCACCTGGGCGATGAAGCATGATGACTTCCAGGACCGGTTCCGCCGGGTGAACCAGTTTTATGAGCGGATAGTCAAGAACTTCACCGAGTATCTCGTCCCGGTCATTGAACTCGCTGCAGCCACGAGCAAGGAGGCCGTATGCGTCGTGTTCGAGAAGGTCAACACCGGCGGAAAGCCGCTTGACGCCTTTGAACTCATCACCGCGATGTATGCCGCGGATGGCTACGAACTGCGAAAGGACTGGTACGGGGGCGAGGGCGTCGAGGGTAGGCATGAGCGCTTTCGCTCAGCACTGAAGCTCCCTTCGGCCTCCGAAGGAGTACTCGCCGGGGTGGGGAACACAGATTTCCTTCAAGCGATCTCACTCTTTTACACCCGCGATGTCAGGGCTCGCGCAGTCGATGAAGGCAAGAGCGGGAAGGAGCTGCCGAAGATATCGGCCACTCGCCAGTCGCTGCTTGATCTGCCTCTGGAAGCGTACTTGCGCTACCAGTCGAAGGTTGAAGCGGGATTCCTCGAGGCAGCGAAGTTCCTCGTGCGCCTCGGGATTTATCGGGTGAAGGATCTGCCCTATCAGACTCAGGTCGTTCCGCTGGCCGCAATCTTGGCTGAGCTCGGAGCGGAAGCTGACTCTCCCGCGGCGATCGAGAAGGTTCGCAGATGGTACTGGAACGGGGTCTTTGGGGAGCTCTATGGTTCGTCCACGGAGACCCGGGTTGCCCGTGACTTCGTCGAGGTCGTTGCGTGGGCTCGAGGCGGCGAGCTCCCCACGACCGTGCACGACGCCACGGTCCGTGCAGACCGTCTGCAAACAATGCGAATGCGGGTCTCTGCTGCGTACAAAGGCGTCAACGCTCTCCTCATGCACGAGGGAGCGAAGGACTTTCGTTCGGGGCAGGCGTTCTCGCAGACAATATTCTTCGACGAGAACGTCGACATTCACCACATCTTCCCCCAGGAGTGGTGCAAGAAGCAGGGCATCGACAGGAACGTCTATGACTCGATCATCAACAAGACGCCCCTTGCTGCGAGAACGAACCGCATTATTGGCGGAGTCGCGCCATCTGAGTACGTCAGCCGCATCGAGAGGGAGAACACGGAGCTCGCCCCTGCCGCCCTCGATGAACGTCTGCGATCGCACCTCATTGATCCCGGGCTTCTGCGCGCGGACGACTTCTGGGAGTTCATGACGGCGCGACAGAACGCCCTCGTCGAGGTGATCGAGAAAGCCATCGGCAAGCCTGTCATCGTCACGGGCGAGGCCGAGGACGGCGAACAGATAGACGAAGACCCGACAGAAATTGACCTGCTGGGTTCAGAAGCGATCTAGGGCGTGTTGATCAAGAAGGTGCGGGGTGGCCAGCCGCCGCGAGTTGCGCGGGAGAATGGGCGTGTGAAGATCCAGGTGCTGCATATCGAGGAT
>NZ_MEEL01000006.1:0-13223 GCF_001724435.1 Microbacterium sp. SCN 69-37 | reverse complement strand
GCTCCTCACCGGTGAGCTCCAGCGGGGTCTTCGGGCGTCCAGTGCGCGGCATGCCCCATTCTACAACTAATCCAATGAATTACTGGCGCACGACACTAGACGTTTCGAGGAAGGGAAGTTCCACCAGCATGAGCCAGCACACGACCAGCACCGACGTGGATGTCGCCGTCATCGGCGGCGGCGCATTCGGCACCAGCATCGCCTTCCACCTGGCCCGCGATACCGATCTTTCCGTTCGCGTGATCGAACGTTTCGGTGTCTCGGAGGGCACCACGTGGCACTCGGCCGGTATGGTCGGCCAGCTGCGCTCCAAGGACCCGATCATGCAGGTGATCCGCCACTCCGCAGCGCTCTATGCCTCGCTGGAGGAGGGCACCCCGGGTCTGCTGGACTTCCGTCGCGTGGGCAGCCTGCGCATCGCCACCACCCCCATCCGCGTCGCTGAGATGACCGAACAGGTCGCCCAGGCGCGCGCCCTCGGCATCGATGCCGAGATGATCGCCCCCGACCGCATCGCCGAGATCGTCCCCACGCTGGACACCGACCAGATCCTCGCCGCCTGCTGGATCGCCTCCGACGGCTATGTCGACCCCGAACAGCTGGCCGTGGGTCTCGCCCAGCGCGCCGTCGAACTGGGTGCCCAGATCAGCACGGGCACGACCGTCACCGCGCTCACCCGCACCGACGAGGGTCACTGGGTGATCGAGACCGACGGGGGAACCGTGACGGCCGCCCAGGTCGTCCTCGCCGGCGGCATGCACACGACCGTCCTCGCCAGGCAGGCAGGCGCCTTCGTGCCTCTGCTCTGCTCGCGTCAGCAGCTCATCTACTCCAACCCGATCGACCCCGAAGTCGCCGGCTACCCCACGGTGCGCGAGCCCGACGAATCGATGATCATGCGGGCCAGCGGCGACCGCCTCGTCGTCGGCTCCTACGTCGAGGACCCCGAGTTCGACGTGGTCGACGACGTTCCCGTGACCGCGCGCTACCTCTTCGAGCCCGAATTCGACCGGATGATCCCCGCTTGGGACGCCTGCGTCCGCCGCTTCCCAGTGCTCGCCGAAGTCGGCGTCGACCGCGTTATCAAGGGGCCGGAGGGCGTCACTCCCGATGGCGAGATCATCATGGCCCCCGCGGGCCCCGAAGGCCTGTGGATCGCCGCCGGCGGCAGCGGACACGGCATCGCATCGGCCGGCGGCGTCGGCTGGGTGATGAGCACCTGGTTGGCCACCGGTACGCCTCCCATCGATGTCACCGACTTCGCGCTGGACCGATTCCCGGCCTCGTTCGAGACCGATCCCGAAGCCATGCTCGCCGAGACCCGCCTGCACGAAATCGGGCGCTACGCCCTGGTGACGGAGTAGCCACATGCGTCGATCCACCATCATGGACGGCAACTCGTTCCGGGCCGATTCGGGATCCTCCGCCACCGACCTGGCGATGATCCAGCGCCGCGAGCGCGTCCTGGGACCGAGCTACCGCCTGTTCTACGAAGACCCCGTGCACCTGGTCAAGGGCGAGGGCGCGAGGTTGTGGGACGCGCACGGCGCCGAGTACCTGGACATGTACAACAACGTCGCCAGCGTCGGCCATGCCCACCCCCGCGTCGTCGCCGCCGTCACCGAGCAGGCTCTGCAACTGAACACGCACACCCGCTACTTGCACGAGAAGGTCCTGGATTACGCCGAGCAGCTGACGGCCACGATGCCCGACGGACTCGAGCAGGCCATGTTCGTCTGCACCGGGTCCGAGGCCAATGACCTGGCCGTGCGCATGGCGCAGGTGCACACCGGAGGCACGGGCGTGATCGTGACCGAGGAGGCCTATCACGGCAACTCGGCGCTGACCTCCGCGCTCTCGCCCGCGCTCGGTTCGGGCAATGACCTCGACGGGTCCGTCCGGGTGATTCCGGCCCCGGACGCGTACCGTGTCGACACGGACGACCTGGGAGCGTGGTTCGCCGCCCGCATCACCGAGGCGATCGCCGACCTCGAATCCTCCGGCCACCGCTTCGCGGCCTTCATCGCCGATTCGCTATTCTCGTCCGACGGGGTCTTCGCCGATCCGGTGCCGTTCCTGGCACCGGCCATCGACGCCGTGCGCGCCGCCGGAGGACTGTTCATCGCCGACGAGGTCCAACCCGGCTTCGGGCGAACCGGGACGAGCATGTGGGGTTTCGACCGGCACGGAGTCGTTCCCGATCTGGTGACACTCGGCAAGCCGATGGGCAACGGCATGCCCGTCGCCGCAGTCGTCGGCACGCCGGAGGTCTTCCGCAGCTTCGCCGACCGCGTCCCGTACTTCAACACTTTCGGCGGCAATCCGGTTTCCATCGCCGCCGCACAGGCTGTCCTGGACATCATCCAGGACGACGATCTTCCGGGCCACAACGCCCGGGTCGGTGCCGAGCTGATAGGCGAGCTGAACACGCTCGCCGCCTCGCACCCCGGCATCGGAGACGTCCGCGGCAGCGGGCTGTATCTGGGCATCGAGTTGGTGCACGACACCGACGATCTGGCCCGACCCGACGGTCCGCGCGCCCTAGCGGTGATCAATGCCCTGAGGCGTCACCACATCCTCACCTCGGTCGCGGGTCCCCACTCCAATGTCCTCAAGATCCGACCGCCGTTCGCTTTCGCGGCCTCGGACATCGATCGCTTCATCGCCGGGCTGGACGCGGCCCTGCGGGAAACCCGCTGACCCCGGTCAGCGTCCCACTGACGGAAACGGCCCACCCCGTGTCCGTCTCGCTCCACCGCACTGCGCTCCACCCCGCACCACTGCATTCCGCACCACTGCACTCCGCTCCACTGCACCGAGACGCTCCATCTCCAGTCGCTTCCTCACACTAAGGACTTCAGTCATGGCTCTCATCGGCAACATCGTCATCTACATCATGATGGCGTTCGTGCTCATCGGCGCGTTCGCCCTGGTCTTCCGCGGCGACCGCGGCATAGGCCGCGAATTCAAGGAGGGCCTGTACTCGATCGGCCCGCTCTTCGTCCCCGTGGCCGGCGTCATGGCCGCGCTGCCCTACCTCGCGGCGTTCGTCGAGAACGTCGTGGGACAGATCTGGACGGCCATCGGCGCCGACCCCGCCATGGCCGCGACGACCTTCATCGCCTCGGACGTGGGCGGCTATCAACTGGCCGAGGCCACCGCCGGTTCACCGGCGTCGTGGATCATCGCGTCGGTGACCGGGTTCATGGCCGGTGCCACCATCTCGTTCACCATCCCGGTCGGTCTCGCGATCCTGCAGAAGAAGGATCACAAGTACTTCGCCCTGGGCATCATGAGCGGCATCCTGACCATCCCCGTCGGGGTCTTCGTCACCATGATGATCCTGATGACCACGAGCACGACGGTACGCGGCACCTCCTCGACCGAGGGCCCCTCGGATGTCCCGCTGGACGGCCTGGACATCGGCATGCTGCTGTTGAACCTGCTGCCCGTTCTGGTCATCTCGGTCGCCATCGCCCTGGGCCTGTACTTCGCCACCCGGCAGATGGTCACCGGATTCATCTGGTTCGGCAAGATCCTCAACGGCGGCATCTACATCGTGCTGGCCTTCGCCATCGTCGAGCACGTCACCGGATTCTTCAGCGCGAACCTTCCCTGGTGGAACTTCCAGCCGATCATCGCCACCGCCGAGGACCCCATGCGTCCGCTCGAGATCGCCGGAAACGTCGGAATCGTGCTCGCCGGCGCGTTCCCGCTGGTCTACGCGATCCGCACCTACGCCTCCAAGCCGCTGGGTGCGATCGGCCGCCGCTTCGGCATCAGCCCCGAGGGCACGGCCGGTGTCCTGGCAGCCGCCGCGAACATGCTGGCCGCCTTCCACCTGGTCAAGCACATGAAGGCCAAGGACAAGGTCTTGGTGATCGCGTTCGGGACCAGCGCGGCCTTCCTCATCGGCGACCATCTGGCCTTCACCGCCAACTTCCAGCCCAACCTCATCGGCCCGCTCATGATCGGCAAGGTCGTCGCCGGCATCCTCGCCATGGTCATCGCGGTGTGGATCGCCGTTCCCACCGCCCAGCGGTTCGAGCGCGAAGAGAAGGAACGCGAAGCGGCAGAGGCTGCCGAGGCTGCTCTGGCCGCCGAGGGCGATTCGGACGGGTCCGCGGAGGCCTCGATCGCGACGGACCCTGCCACCGAGGGGGAAGGCAGCACCCGATGAGTGCCGCAACCGCCCCGCAGTCGGGCTACCCCGCCACCCTGCAATCGGTGATGGACCAGGTCCTACCGAATGGAGGCTGGGAGGCGACGGCTCTGGACGGCGGCATGACGAACCTCAACTGGCGAGTCACCGAGTCGGGCCAGGAGCGCGAACTGTTCGTCCAGCTGATGATGCCGGCCGATCGCGCCGCCGAGGTCGGCATCCTGCGGGACGTGCAACGCCTGGCGCTGGGCGTCGCCCACGATCTGGGCATCGCCCCGGCCACCGTCGCGCTGCTGGACGAGCCCGCAGCGATCGTGACCGAGTTCGTCATCGCCTCGCCGCTGCCGGAAGCCGGTCCCGACCGCGCTCGAGCCCTGGCCGATCTCAGTGGCATGCTCCGCCGGCTGCACGCGGTGCCCGCCGGGCCCGAGTTCCAGTCCCTGTGCTCGGACGGCTTCATCGGGGCCCGGTGGATGGCCGACCAGGCACGGCGAGCGGACCCCCTCAAGGCGCAGCGCCTGGCCTCCACCTTCGCCCTGCTCGATGCGCTGGAGGCCGAACGCGGACCCTACACACGGACGTTCATCCATAACGACCTGTCGGTGAACAACATCCTGGTCGCCGACAAGACCTATCTCATCGACTGGGAGTACGCAGGCCTCGGGGATCCCCTCTACGACCTGGGCGACATGCTGTGGAAGTGCACCCTGTCGGCAGACGAGCAGCGCGCGGTGATCGCGAACTACGCCGGCGAATACGATCCCGCCGTCCACGCCATCGTGGTGGTCTACTCGTGGGTCGGCCTGCTGCGCGAGACGCTGTGGGCCGCCGTCGCGGGCGCCCAGGGCTTCAGCGAGTTCGACCACGCCGGCTACTTCGAGGACTGCCTCGCCCGCCTGAATGCGATCGCCGCCTCGGAGGATTTCCACTGGGCGAGATCGCTGCTGCCCCACCGCGCGGGGCTGGCCTCCTAGTTCCGCTGGTCCCCTAGATTCACGGTGCGGGGTCTTATCCGCGCCCCGCACCGTGACCGCCTCTTTAGCCCTCCTGCCCGACCCGCGCCTCTCCCGTGAGCAGTGCCGCCAGAGCCTCCGGATCGGTGAACGGGCTCATGTGCCGAGCTCCCGGCAAGACGGTCACGGGCACGCCCGCGCGCTCACCGATCTGCGCCATGGCTTCCGGAGTGGACACCGCATCCAGTTCTGCGGCGATGAGGGTGACCGCCGCATCTGTCTCGGCAAGCACGTCCGAGCGGTCGAAGCGGGCGATCGATTCCAGGTCGCGGATGTAGCTCGCGGTATCGACCGTGGACAGGCACCGGCGGGCATAGCCGACCACGTCGGGTGCAGCGTCGGTGGCACCCGATCCTGGCGAGGGGGCGCTCAGCTCTTGGGCGGTGAACCATCGCGCCATGGCGCCGTCCACGTCCACCGGATCGCCGTCGCGCAGACGCTGGGCGGCGGGCAGGAACGCCGGGAAGGGCGTGTCCCTGCTGCACAGCAGCGTGATCGCGCTGACACGATCGGGCACCGACTCCAGAATGCGAATGGCCCACTGCCCGCCCAGCGAGTGTCCCACCAACCGAACCGGCTTCTCGATCTCGACGATCGCGTCGACCAGTCCGGACAAGAACGCCGTATCGATGGATCCCGACAAGCCGCTCGACCCCTCCGTCGCCAACTCGCAGACCGGACGCACCAACATCGAGCGCTTCCTGGGACCGGACGCACCGACCGTCCGCGAGATCCTCGAGGAATTCCAGAACAACAGCGTCATGGGCCCCCCGTTCATCGGCGACCCGGTCCAGGTCGTCGACCAGGCACAGGCCGTGCTCGAGGCGACGGGCGCCGACGGCTTCCTCGTCCAGCCCGAGTACACGGGCACGTTCGGGGCGTTCTTCGAGCTGGTCGTGCCCGAACTGCGCCGTCGTGGTCTGATGGCCGACCCCACTCCCGGCGACACCCTGCGCCAGCGACTGGGCGCCGAGGGACCGCATCTGGTCGACAGCCACCCGGGCTCCGCCTACCGCGGCGGCGCGGCACACGCCTCCGTCTAAGAAACGAAGGCCGGCGCGGCCAGAGCGCACAATGCCCACACACCACGGTGCCCGCGGGAATCACGAGCGACAGCTCGATTCCCGCGGGCACCGTGGCGTTTTAGGGATCCTTAGCGCGCGGACCGATCCGCTGACTTCAGGTAGACGCTGACCGTGTCGTCGGCGCGCAGCTCCGAGATGGTCGCGACACCCTTATTGACCCGGTTGGACAGGAACAGCAGGATTGCACCGACGAAAGCGGCTCCGGCCAGCAGGAACGATCCGGCCTGGTCACCCCAGGCGTCCTCGGCCGCCGTCCGGGCGATCGGGGCGACGAATCCACCCAGGTTGCCCAGCGAGTTGATCAAGGCGATTCCGGAGGCCGCGGCGGCACCCGTGAGGAACGAGGTCGGCAGCGTCCAGAACACGGGCTGCACAGCGATGTTGCCGGCGGCGGCCAGCGACAGTGCGCCGAGCGCGAGGACGGGGTCTGACGTCAACACCGAGAGGAACAGTCCCACGCCGGCCCCGAACAGGGTGAGCGCGGCGACCAGGCGGCGCTTTCCGGTGCGGTCCGCCAGACGCGTCAACAGGAAGGTCGCGATGATGGCGGCGATCCACGGAATCGCGGTGATCAGGCCGACCTGGAATCCGACCGACTCGCCCACGATCTTGCCGACCTGCGTCGGCAGGAAGAAGTTCACCCCGTAGTTCGCGATCTGAATGGTGAACGCGATGAGGCAGAAGTAGAGCACCACGGGGTTGAGCAGCGCCCGCCAGGCTCCGCGCGGCGAGAAGCCCTCCTTGGCCTCGTTCTCCTTGGCCATGGAGGCCTTGAGAACGGACTTCTCCTCACTGGTCAGCCACTTCGCCGTCTCCGGACCGTTGTCCAGGTACGCGATCGCCAGCAGACCGACCAGCACGGTCAGCACACCGGTGACCAGGAACATGATCTGCCAGCCGGCCAACCCGGCCAGACCGTCCAGATCCAAGAGCAGACCCGAGAAGGGGCCACCGATGATGAAGGCGAGCGGCGGTCCGAAGTAGAAGAAGCCGTTGACTCGCGCCCGGTGCTGCACCGGGATCCACATGGTCAGGTACAGGATCACGCCGGGGAAGAAGCCGGCCTCGGTCGCGCCCAGCAGGATACGCAGCAGGTAGAAGGCCAACTCGTTGTTGGCGAACATCATGAGCGCCGACACGATGCCCCACGAGATCATGATGCGGGCCAACCAGAAACGGGCGCCGACGCGGCGCATGATCAGGTTGCTGGGCACCTCGAAGATCGCGTAGCCGATGAAGAACAGCCCGGCACCGAGCGCATAGGCGGCGTCCGAGAGTCCGGTGTCGGCCTGGAAGGACTCCTTGGCGAAGCCCAGGTTCGCGCGGTCCAGGAACGCCAGCACGTACATGAGCAGCAGCAGCGGGAGCAGATGAGTATTCGGCGGTGTGAGCGCCGCTGATTATTGCGGTCGAGCGCCACTCGATATCGCGGTTCAGCGCCAGCAGGAGCGTCGGTGAGCGCCGCGCATGTCGACGCTCACCGACGCTGTGATCACCGCGTCGCCGTCGCGGCCTGTTCGCGCATGTTCATCTCCCCGGTCGTGATCCAGATCGTGTTGTGAACGATGCGATCCATGATCGCGTCCGCGTGAACACCTGACCCGAGCCGCTGATGCCAGTCCTTCTTCGCGTACTGCGTGCAGAACACCGTCGAGACGGCGTCGTAGCGGCGCTCGAGCAGCTCCAGCAGCATCGATCTGACATCATCGTCGGGCGGGTCGAGGAGCCACTCATCGATCACGAGGAGCGTGAACGATGAGTACTTCCGCAACCACTTCTCTCGCCCGCCGGGCTTGTCCTGCGCCGTCGCCCATGCTTCCTCGAGGTCGGGCATGCGGATGTAGTGGGCCCGATAGCGGTGCTGGCAGACCTGCTTCGCCAGCGCGGACCCGAGATACGACTTCCCCGACCCGGTGAAGCCTTGGAAGACGACGTTCTGTTGCTGGGTGATGAACGAACACGTCCCCAGCTGAGCGAGAACACCCCGGTCCAGGCCGCGCTGCTCGATCAGATCGACACGACGCAGGTCCGCGTCCGGGTAACGCAGCCCTGCCCGTCGGATGAGGCCCTCGACCTTGGACTGCGTGAACGCGGCGTGGGCGTCGTCGACGGCGAGCTTGACGCGCTCTTCGAACGCCATCCCCAGGGTGAGGGTGTCGTCTTGCGCTTCGAACGCGTCCAGCAAGACGCTCACGCCCATCTCGCGCAGCTTGCGCTTGGACTCGCTGTCGATCCGGCTCACCGGTCTTCTCCCGCGTAGTAGTCCGCCCCGCGGACATACCC
Source organism: Microbacterium sp. SCN 69-37 (assembly GCF_001724435.1). Classification (NCBI taxonomy): domain Bacteria; kingdom Bacillati; phylum Actinomycetota; class Actinomycetes; order Micrococcales; family Microbacteriaceae; genus Microbacterium; species Microbacterium sp. SCN 69-37. The sequence continues at coordinate 4,680 of NZ_MEEL01000006.1, read as the reverse complement.
CGCTGGCTCCGCGGACGCGTCGCCCAGCGATGACGATGGCGGTGACGATGGCTCGAACCGTGGCCGTCGCCGGCCCGGCGGCGCGTCTTGCCCGGTCTCCAGAATCGGTCGCAGGTGCGCGTAACGCGGCGAACGGACCTGTGACCCGAGTGCGACACGCGCGGCGACCTCGACCCTGCCGGCCGAGTAGCGTCGGGTGAGGCGCAGCACCGCGAGAGCCGCGTCCAGGCCCTGCTCGTCAACGGGCACGGACTCGAAGATCCGGTTCACGATCGTCGTGGTGTTCTCCCCGACCCGGGCCGCCCACTCCCGGACGCGTTCGGCATCCCACTGGCGATACCGCGGACCGTCCGGAAGGTCACTGTCGTGCGTGTAGTGCTCGCCCGTGACCCCCACCGGCGCGAGGAGATGACTCGTCAACCGCGCATCGCCGTCGAACACCTCCAACGCCCGTTCGGTGACGCGCAGATCGACAGCCCGCCCGACGTGCGCGTAAGGGACCGAGTAGAAGTTCTTCTCGAACACCACATGCCCGTCCTTACGGACCCGCCTGCCGTAGAACCAGCGACTGATCTCATACGCGACCGCCGGCAGCGGCCGCAGCAGCGGCTTCTCTTCCGCCTCGAACACCGACAGCCTCGACCCTGCGCGCTTCTGGAACGGCGCCGCGTTATAGGCGTCCATCCGCTCGTAGATCGCCTCGCGCAGCTCCGGCAGCGTCGCGAACTGCTCGTCCCGCAGCGCCGCGATCACCCAGGTCGCGACCCCGCTGACGGTGTTCTCGACACTCGCCTTGTCTTTTGGCTTCCGGACCCTGCCCGGCAGCACCGCCGCGCAGTAGTGCGCAGCGAGCTCGCGATACGCGTCGTTGAGGACGACCTCGCCCTCGGCCGGATGCGAGATCACGCCCGTTTTGAGATTGTCTGGAACGATCCGTGGAACGCTCCCGCCGAACCAGTCGAACATCGCCTGATGCGCGCGCAGCCATGCTTCCTGCTTCATGTCCAGCGACGGCCAGCAGAACGCGTACCGCGAGAACGGCAGACACGCGACGAACAAGAACACCCGCGTGCGCTCGCCCGTCACCGAGGCGAGGCTCATCGTCTTGCCGGACCAGTCGACCTCGACGCTCTGGCCGGCCTTGTGGCCGACGCGCGACGTCAACCCGGCGACGAGGACATGCTGCTGGTAGGTCTTGCAGAACCGGTCATAGCCCATCGCGGCCGTCCCCGTCGCCTGGCAGGCATCGCGATACTCGCCATGCAGGAGCTTCAGCGTGACGCCCACTCTCGCGAGCTCCCGATGGACCTCGTCCCAGTCCGGCTGGACGTAGACGCTGTGATGCTCGCCCCGACCGGGGAACACACGCGCGTAGACATCCGCGTCCGACAGTTCGGCGACCTCGTCGTAGAACACGCCCGACGCGTCGGCGGCCGCGATGACCGCGTCAACGGAATGCCTCGACATGCCCTGCGCGGCGATCTGTCGACGCGAGAGCCCCTCGGCCCGGAGGCGAAGCACGAGCTTCGCTTTGATCTTTCGTACCATTCGATTGCTCCTTCTGCCGCGTGAGTCGCCACGCGGCAGAAGGAGCCTAGAAACCCGCGCGACAGGTGGCGCTCACATCGACGATCCGGTGGCGCTCACGGCGACGATCACGCCCACGGCGACGCGGTGCCCGACCGCGATACGCGCGGCGCTCAGCAAGCCGAATACTCAGCAGACGTTTGGTGACTTTTCGGACCACCTGGCCGACGGGGTCGGTGGCGGTTGCGGCTGTTCTAGCCATGGAATCTCCTTTGATTCGGGCGCGAGGGATCTCACGCTCCAGGGATGTGTGGGTCGGGTGGAGCAGAAGGATGTGGTGGCGATGTGAAGGGTGTGGCGCTGAACACCGCTGTCAGCGAGAGTGCGTGACCGACAGCGGCGCGGAGGACTACTCGGGCTGGAAGGCGACGAGCACCTTGGTCGACACGGCCGAGTCGGCGGCCTTGGCGAAGGCCTCCGCCGCGGAATCGGCGGCGAACACGTCGGTGACGACGGCATCGAGTTCGGGCGACTCGGCGAGGATCTCGATCGCCTCGTCCATCTCGATGTCGAAGCGCTGGCAGCCCAGATAGGACAGCTCGTTGCTGACGATCGTCGACAGCGGTGCACCCAGATCGCCCTTGGGCAGAATGCCCAGCTGGATGACCGTGCCACCACGGCGGGCGGCGCCGATCGCGGCCACTGTGGAGGGCAACACCCCGGCCGCCTCGACCGTGATGTCGAAGGACTCGGGTTCGGGGGCCGGATCGACGCCCAACTGCACGGTCGCATCAGCGCCGATGGCACGGGCGATCTGCAGCGGTCGGGCATGCAGATCGGTGGCGGTCACATGCGCCGCTCCTCGCCTCTTCAGCGCGGCGACGGCCAGCAGTCCGATCGGTCCGGAACCGCAGACGAGCACCCGCGCGCCCTCGACGAGGCCCTTGGCCCGGTCGACCCCGTGCAGCGCGATCGAGAGGGGCTCGGCCAGCGCGGCGCGGCGCAGGGGTAGATCGGCGGGCAGCGGACGCAGCTGGTCGCCGGTCACCGGCAGGGTCTCGGCCATGCCGCCCTGAGTGTGCGGCCAGGTCGACGCGGATCCCAGATAGGTGCCGCCGACGGTCAGATTCAACCCGTTGCCCTCTGTCTGGCCGGGAGCGGGGGTCGGAGTGGCCGGGTGCACGGCGACCGGGGTGCCGACGGGCAGGTCCACTCCGGCCTGGGCACCGACCGCCGCGATCCGACCCACGACCTCGTGGCCCAGGATCAGCGGTTCCCGGATCTCGTAGGTGCCGTTGCGTCCATGCTGGTGGTAATGCAGATCGGATCCGCAGATCCCGGCGTAGACGATCTCGACGTGCACCTCATCGGGGGCGAGGTCGGGTGCGGCCCAGTCGTCGACCCGGAGGTCGAGGGGCCCGTGGGCGACGATGGCTTTCACGTCTGCGTGCCTTTCGTTGATGCGATCGGAGGATGTCGGTTCAGTGGGTGGCGGAGGGCGGCTGCCGGGTCCACCGTCGCGCTCAGCGCCCCAGGTAGCCGCCGTCCACGGGCAGCAAGGCCCCGTGAATGTAGTGGGCGGCGGGAGAGGCGAGGAAGAGCACGGCTCCGGCGATGTCGTCGGGTCGTCCCCAGCGTCCGGCGGGGATGCGCTCGAGGATCTGGCGGTCGCGCGTCTCGTCGGCGACCAGTGCCGTGTTCATGTCGGTGGCGATGAAGCCGGGCGCGACCGCGTTGACGTTGACCCCGCGCGGCGCCCACTCGTTGGCGATGGACTTGGTCAGCTGACCGACCGCACCCTTGGTGGCACCGTAGGCCGCGGCCGTGAAGCCGCCGAAGTACGACAGCATGGACGCCAGGTTGACGACCTTGCCGTCACCGCGTTCCAGCATCTGGCGTCCGACGATCTGGGTGGCCTGCACGACCGAGCGCTGGCGCCCCGGCATCCTCACCCCGCGCTGACCACCCTTCGGGCGCCAGTTTGCTGTTTGGGCGCCAGTCATCTCGTTCGGGCCTAGTGTCCTCCGCCGTTGATTCGTTGTAATAGTCGTCCGAGGGATTCGAGGATCTGGTCGGCGGTCTTGGTCCAGATGAACGGTTTCGGGTTCTCGTTCCATGCCTTGACCCAGTCGCGGAGGTCCTTCTCTAGAGCTTGCACGGATCGGTGGTCTGAGCGCTGCAGCAACTCTCGGGTGACTTCCGCGAACAGCCGCTCGACCTGGTTGATCCAGGACGAGTAGGTCGGGGTGAAGTGCATGTGGAACCGCGGGTGCTTGCCGAGCCAGGTGGTCACGGTCGGGGACTTGTGCGTGCCGTAGTTATCGCAAACCACGTGCACGTCCAAGTGCTCGGGCACCTGCTGGTCGATCTTCTGTAGGAACTTCTTGAACTCCACCGCCCGGTGCCGACGGTGGGTGGACGCGATCACCGTCCCGTCGGCGACGTTCATCGCGGCGAACAGGCTTGTCGTGCCGTGCCGGAAGTAATCATGCGTGCGCTTCTCGGGCATGCCCGGCATCATCGGGAACGCCGGCTGCGAGCGGGACAGCGCCTGCACCTGCGACTTCTCGTCCACCGACAACACGACCGCGGACTCGGGCGGGTCCAGGTAGAGGCCGACGATGTCGTAGACCTTCTCCACGAACAACGGGTCGTTGGAGAGCTTGAACCCGTCGGTGCGGTGCGGCTTCAGCCCGAACGCCTTCCAGATCCGCCCGATCGTCGAGGCCGACAAGCCGGTACGGTCAGCCATCTTCGCCCGTGACCAGTGCGTCGCGTTCTCCGGCGTCGACTCCAGCGTCGCCACGACGACATCCTCGACCTGTGACGCCGTCACCGTCGCCGGCCGCCCCGGACGAGGATCATCGGTCAGTCCGTCCAAGCGGGCCTCCAGGAACCGCGCCCGCCACTTGCTCACGGTGTTCTGCGAACAGCCGACCTGCTCCGCGACGGTCTTGTTGTCCAGCCCCTCGCCGCACGCCAGGATGATCCGGCACCGCAACGCCAGCGCCTGCGACGACTTCGCCCGCCGCACCCACCGTGCAAGTTGCTCCCGCTCCTCACCGGTGAGCTCCAGCGGGGTCTTCGGGCGTCCAGTGCGCGGCATGCCCCATTCTACAACTAATCCAATGAATTACTGGCGCACGACACTAG
>NZ_MEEL01000005.1:0-13003 GCF_001724435.1 Microbacterium sp. SCN 69-37 | reverse complement strand
GCCCTCGGCTTCCGCAACCTCACCAACTACATCGCCAGATCACTGCTCGAAGCCGGCGGCTTCAGGCCACTGCTACACCCTCAATTGCGATGAGCCGCATATCGCGCAAATCCACTTACAAATCAGCGCCCCGCGCAGGGTGCTGATATGCGTGAGTACCAATTCGAGGGGAGGAGGTTCACTCCCGGAAGAGGCACTTTCCGAACGGACCGCCAGGGTATGGACCGGCTCGCCGCCGCGCGTCGGCTGCTGGCAGTCGGTAACAACCTCGCGTTCCTTCGCTTCTTCGATGACTTCCCGCTTCAGCCGATTGCAGACGTCTGGGATGACACTCGATCTGGTGGATTCAACGAGTCGAAGATCTACGTGGTCCAGACTGGCGTAAAGGTGATTGAACGATGTGTGCAACTCGCCACGGACCCCGGTGACCTCGTACTCGACCCGACGTGCGGGTCCGGAACAACCGCATTCGTCGCAGAGCAGTGGGGGCGTCGCTGGATCACGATCGACACCTCGCGGGTGGCGCTCGCGCTCGCCCGGCAGCGGATCATGGGCGCGAAGTTCCCGTTCTTCACGCTCGCCGACAGCGACGAGGGCCGCAAGGCTGAGGGCCTTCCGCCCGCGACCACAACCGGCGATCTGCGGCACGGATTTGTCTGCAAGAAGGTGCAACACGTAACCCTGAAGTCAATCGCAAACAACCCCGACATCCGTGAGGGCATGACGCGCGACGAGATCGACGCGGCGATCAAGCGTCACGCCGACTTCGAGCTGCTCTACGACCAGCCGCTCGAAGATAAATCGCGCGTGCGCGTCGCCGGCCCGTTCACGGTCGAGTCGCTGTCACCACACCGGAGTGTGTCCTTCGACGAGGCGGACGACCTGCGCTCCGGCGCCGTCGAGGCCGACCAGCCCTCCTTTGAGCAGTCGATCCTTGCGAACCTGCGCGCTGCCGGCATCCAGAACGGCCGCAAGTCCGAGCGGCTGACGTTCGAGTCGATCGACGCGCATCCCAGCGCCTACATCCAGGCCGTCGGCACGCAGAAAGACACCGGCGACCGGGTGGCGATTGCGATCGGCCCGCAGTATGGCACAGTGTCGGCATCCTTCATCAAGGCAGCGGCGAAAGAGGCCATCGAGGCGGGCGCACCGCTCGTTGCGGTGCTCGGCTTCGCGTTTGATCCACAGCTCGGCGTCGAGACCGATGACGAGGGCTTCGCCGTCGTCGCCGGCGTGCGTGACCTTGGGCGAGTGAAGGTGCTGGTCGTGCGTATGAACGTGGACCTGCTGATGGGCGAAGAGCTGAAGAAGACCGGCACGGGCAACCTGTTCACGGTGTTCGGAGAGCCCGACCTCGCGCTCACCCGTGTCGGCGACCAGTGGCAGGTCGAGGTGCGCGGCGTCGATGTATACGACCCAACGTCAGGCGAGGTGCGCTCCAACTCCACCAAGGAGATCGCGCTTTGGATGGTCGACACCGACTACGACGGCGAGTCGTTCTTCGTCCGCCACGCCTACTTCCTCGGCGACAACGACCCGTTCAAGTCGCTCAAGACCGCTCTGAAAGCTGACATCGACCCCGACGCCTGGGCGACCCTCTACCGCGCCGTGTCGGTGCCGTTCGATGCCCCCTCCACCGGCAAGATCGCCGTCAAAGTCATCAACGACTACGGCGACGAGGTCATGAAAGTCCTGGAGGTGCGGTAGTGGCGGACGACGTAGACCCCATCGGCGAAAGCCGGCCGCACGTCGCGAGGATAACAGAACGGATCCAGACCGCGCCGCTCGGCACAGACACTGGAGTGACCACACTCAGCAAGTCATCGCGGGCAATGTCGCATAACGGCGGGGCCGGTGGGGCCGGTGACGACGAGACAGTTCAAATTGGGCTAACCGCGAGCACCGCACGGCTCCCGGTCGACCCGGACGAGGAGGGCTCGAACCAGTGGCACGCATTGTGAAGTACAGAGCTGGCAGCGGGAGAGCCAGGAAGAAGGCAACTCAACACCTCGAGGAGCTGTTGGTGGTCGCCGAAGCAGCCATCGTTCGGACGAACGTAACTCGAGTCTTGGAGGAACGCCTCCAACGATCAGCAATCTCAGACGGCAAAATGTCGACCATCGTGCCACCAACTGCGGCGGCAACCGCAAAGCGGGATCAGTACGAGGTCACGGTCGTTGATGAGTTCATCCAGGCTGGCGGTGCCAGCTTTGCATTCCACGGGAGTGTGCCGATCTGGGAACGCCAGGTGAAGCATCGCGCCTCCGGGAGCGGCAGAAACCCGTCAATCGACGTGTCACTCTTCAACGCAGGAAAGTCGGAAGAGTCCCGCATCGAGTTCGGGTACTATACGGCCGTAAAGCTAAAGTCAGACGCCTCCAAGCTGTTCAAACTCAGAACCTTCGGTGTGCCCAAGGGCGTTGCCATTTCCAATTACCTCCTCCTATGGCAGTTCGTAAAGAAACCGTTGACGAATCAACTCGCGAACTCTTGGCTGCAAACCGCGTGCGCGGACGCGTCGTCTGCGTCCGCGAGCGGATATACGGTACAGGTCCAGGTGACGGCATGCCAAGATGTCTTCACCGTGGCGAAGCAGGGCAGCACCGTTCTCCAACTTGTGCTTGCGGAGGTCGTAGATGGCTCCTCCCAGGGAATCTCCCCCGCGACCGGCAAGACCGAGACGTGACCGCCTACACGCCTGCCCAGCAAGCCGCGATCGATGAGGTCGCGGCGCCTCTCCAGCTGATCGCGTGCGCCGGCTCCGGTAAGACCCAGGTGATCTCACAGCGCATCTCGCGCATCCTTTCTCTGCCCGGCGCGCGGCCAGGGAACGTGATCGCCTTCACCTTCACGGAGAAGGCCGCGGCGGAGCTCAAGGACCGCATCCACCGGATCGTGCGCGATGAGCACGGCGACTTGCCTGGGTTGGCGGAGATGTACGTCGGCACGATGCACGGATTCGCACTGAGCCTGCTGCAGACGTATGTGCCCGAGGCATTCAAGTACGGGGTGTTGACCGACATCACGCAGCGGCTTCTGATTGATCGAGAGTCCACGAAGTCGGGGCTGACCACGTGCCCGACGACGGCGCCAAGCCGCCCGACGCTGTGGCGCTATGCGGACTCGAAGCTGTACATGCAGGTGCTCGCGGTGCTGCAGGAAGACGAAGTCGACTTCGAGCTGGTGCCCGACGGGGTGACAGAGAGCCTGCATTCGTACGCTGAGCTGCTGTCACGGAGGAAGTACTTCGATTACACGGCGATGATCGCGACGGCCGTCGCCTTCCTCGAGTCCGATCCAGACGATCCTGACCTCTCCAGCTCAGAGCGGGAGATGCTTCGGTACGTGCGAGAAGACGTCAAGTATGTAGTGGTCGATGAGTACCAGGACGTCAACCCACTTCAGGAGAAGCTCATCGCCGGACTCGTGCGTTGGGGAGCAAACTTGTGCGTCGTCGGCGACGACGATCAGACGATCTACCAGTGGCGCGGGTCGGAGGTGTCGAACATCCTCACCTTCGCCGATCGGCACGAGGATGTGCGCACGATTGAGCTGGCCGATAACTTCCGCTCCTCCAAAGGCATCGTGCGGCTCGGTAGATCCGTCGCCGAGTGGCTGCCTCCCGAAGAACGACTGCCCAAGGCGATGGAGTACGCGTCGCACCAGGTGTGGGAGCGGGGCGACATGCTCGCGCTCGAGTTCGTCGACCCGAGCACGGAGGCGGCCTGGATCGCCGACCGAGTAGAAGCGCTACGCGGGATGCCGTTCATCGATACACCGGAGGCCGCTCCGCGCGGCCTCTCGTGGTCGGATTGCGCCGTCCTCTATCGCACCGTCAAGGACGCCGAACCGCTGGTCGACGAGCTCCGGCGCCGCGGCATCCCGTACATCATCAAGGGGCTGGCGCGACTGTTCGACGCTCCTGAGATCGTGGCGCTCGTGGGCATGTTTCAGTTCATGGTCGACGAGATCGACGAAGTCGAGCTGCGGCGACTGTTCGGCAACGCAAACCTGCTGGGATCGGCGGAGTTGCTCGCCCGCGGCATCCACATCCTCCGGCAGGGTTCGGACTTCGATCGTGGCGATCGCTGGGGAACATACAACATTCAGCGACTGTACCTGGATGTGCTCGAAGCACTCGATATCCGTGAGGCGACTATCCCGGGTACGCCCGCGCGGGCAGAGCTTGTGATGTACCAGCTCGGTAAGTTCTCGCAGGTGATCTCTGACTTCGAGTCCATCAACTTCGCCTCCGACCCGAGGCGCAAGTACGAGGGGTTCGTGAAGTTCGTCACACAACAGAATCAAGCGCCCGCGTACTACGAAGAGGCCGACGAGGACGCCAGCTTCGCCACCCCCGATGCAGTGACCATCACGACGGTGCACCGAGCGAAGGGCATGCAGTGGCCCGCCGTCTTCGTGCCGTGCCTGCGGAAGAATCGCTTTCCGATCCGTTCGAGCGGCGGCCTCAATGTCTTTCACGTGATTCCTGTCGAGGCCGTTCCGAACGGCCCACGGTATCGCGGCGGCCTGTCGGAGGAGACGCGACTGTTCTATGTCGCCGTGACCCGAGCACAGAAGTACCTCTACATGTCGTGGGCGCCGATCGCCTCGAACCAGCAGGCACGCCGGCAGTCGGACTTCTTCCGAGATGTCTCGGGGTCGGACTGGGTCCTGACAACAGACCCGGGCTTGCCTCCGGTCGATCGGCTCACCCCGGTCCCGAAGGTCGAAACTCCCGCGATCACCATCTCGTTCTCCGAGTTGAAGTACCTGCTGGAATGCCCCTACCAGTTCAAGTTGCGCTTCATGTATGGCTTCAACCCACCAATCCACGAGGCTCTTGGATACGGCAAGGGTCTGCACGATGCTCTGGCGGAGATGCACAAGCGGTCACTCGCGGGCGACGTTCCCATGAAGGACGAAGTCGAGGATCTCGTCGACCGGCATCTGCACACGCCCTACGCGTATCCCGCGTTGCGCGAGCAATTGCGTGGCTCTGCGATCAAGGCGTTGGCACGCTACTTCGATGAGCACGGCGACGACCTCACGCGTACCGAACACTCCGAGAAGCAGATCGAGGTTGTCGTGTCGCCTGGCGTGACTGTCGACGGGCGCATTGACCTCATCAAGCGACTCGAGACCGACGAGGTATCGATCGTCGACTTCAAGTCAACGGAAGATGCGCAGAAGACCTCAATGACGCGTGACCAACTCAGCGTCTACGCCCTCGGCTACCAAGAGTTGACCGGGACATCTGCGGACCGCATTCAAGTGCTCAACCTTGATGACAAGGGGGATCACCTGAACGAACCGGTGGACGCGACGCTCCTCGCCGGCATCCGTTCGAAGATCGAGGCTGTCGCCGGCGACATTCGCACCGACCACTTCCCGTGTGGACACGACCACTCGAAGGACACCGCGTACAACGACCTGGCATGGCTCACGACGGGGGCGCTCTAGACATACGGCGACTGCTGATGGTGAGGTCGAGGCCGAGCCCAACTTCTGCCGTCAGAGCCCCAAGTCTGGACGCCGTGCCGCATCCAGCTCCAGGCGATCGCACACCGAGAGTCCTCAATCCAGAGGGCGTCGATAGGCTGGGGTGAGGAGGCAGGATGCCGGTCGAGAGGTCAGCGTGGCGCGCGAACGACTCGGTCGCGTACGAGCAGATGCGTGCTGCCGCGGATGCCCTCGTGTCGCTTCTCCTCGACGAATCTCCGCCTGACGTCACGGGGGCGGCGTCGGTCCTCGATGACGCGCAGTCTGTCGACGGTTTCGATCGCGCCGCGGTGGATGCTGCGCGTGAGAGATTCGAGACGCAGTTGAGCGACCTGCGAGCGGCGCGCCATGTCTGAGCTGTCATTGAGTGACGAAGAGCGGGACGTCATCCTTCAGAGTCGCGTGCTGCCTGTCGTCTTCGGCGCCAACCGTGAACCATCCGCCGACCCGACCTTCACCTTGGTCGTCGGGCAGCCCGGCGCGGCTGCGGCTCGCGCCACGAGCAGCGTGCGCCGCGACGACCCCCGCGCCGGGATCGTCGACACAGAGCGCCTGCGAGCCTTCCACCCGCGCTATGCGGATCTCCTCCGCTCCCGCTCACCGCGGGCGCTGACGCTGCTGTCGGAGCCGGCCACCTACTGGGCAGCGCGCTCGATCGCACTTGCACGCGAGACGCGCCACTCGGTTCTAGTCGAATCGTCCATCAGCTCCCCTGCCCACGCGCTCGGGCTGGCTGACTCGTTCGCCCGGAGCGGGTTCTCGACCCGTGTGGTCGTCGTGGCGACGGCGCGCGCGCAAAGCCTCCTCGCCGCTGCTTCTCGCCATCTGCTGGATCGTCGCGCGGGGCGTGCCGGTGCTCCCCCAGACCTCGCGCGGCATGATGAGTCATGGAACGCCGTCCGTGCGCTGGTCGGCGGGCTGGAGGCATCCCCCACGGTCGATCGACTGACCTTGTTCAGCGACACCGGGGCATCCGTGTTCGACGCGTCCCGTTCTGACGACCGCGCGTTCGCGGGTGCGAGCCGGGCACTGATCGCCGCGCACTCGGCACCTATGCCGAACGCGGCGGCGATGCGGTGGCTGTCGGAGTTGCGCGCCGCGACCGACTACGCACTCTCGGAGGAGTCACTCGACCGGTCGACGGCGGAGGTCCTGCTCGAGTTGCAGACGATCGCCGCGAGCGAGGTGCTGCCGCAGATCACGTTGCCGGCGGATTCGCTTGCGCGCTCGAACGCTGCCGCTGCGATTGTGGCGCGGGTCGAGGGCATCCGCCGAGTTGTAACGTCCCGAGCGATCGATGAAGCGGGCCCGGCGATCACCCCACCCGACGTGTCGATCGGGATCTCGCGCTGACGGCGTTGCGGCCTGCGCACACATCGGCGCGCGTTCGTCACCGGAGGCGGAGGTCACTCGAGCAGGCCCAACTCGTTCTGCAGCCGGGACAGCTCCTCCACGCCCGCCGTCACCTGCTGCCACTCCCACGCCCGAAACGCCTCGATGGATTCCAGAGGGATGCGGTGGTGCGCGCCAACCCTGCGGAAGCCGAGCTTTCCCTCGTCCATGAATTTGCGCACCTGGGGGCGCGACACACCGAGCAGCGCCGCCGCCTCGGCGAGACTGACCTCGGCGCCTCCGTGCCTGACGACGACCCGCTGGCCACGCGAGCGCGCGTCCACCGGTAGGTGATCAGCTTCCGCATGAAGCTCGGCACAGGCCGCGCGGTGTTCCCGCCAGTTCTCAGCCATCACACGTTCTGACGCGCGCGGCGTGCCGCGATCCGCTCCCGAGCGATGCGCATGGTCTCGCTGCCGTCGACAAGCTTCACCTTGCCGCTTTCGATGTCATCGATGCGCGGACGAAACTCAGACGCCCACACCTCGTCGAGCGCTGGATCGGACTCGCCTGGCAGCTCGACGCTGTCGAGGAGCTCGTTGGCAAGAATGACCCAGTCAGCGGGCGTAAGTTCGCGCGCCTTCTCGATCAACTCCGCAAGTCTCATGCTCCGAGCGTACGGCGGGACACCGACGACCGATACGGAGCCATCGAAGCCGAGGGCGTCGCGTGACGGCCCTTCGCGTGATCAGCCGCTGTCGGGGCCCAAGTCCCGAGTCACGGGCTCAGCAGGTTTCGCAGTCGCACACACCGCTTCGTGGCCTCGATGGACGACGTCGGTGGTTCGCCGTACCCTGAACGGGCCATGACCGATGACTTCACTGCTGCAGCCCGCCGCATCCACGCTAACCCTCTCGGCCGTCTCATGCATGGACAGCGCGAACTGTTCCACTCGAACCTGATCGCGTGGTACTTCGAAACGTTGCCAGAGGCGGCCGACGCGACCTTCCAACCGCTCACGCGCGCGGGAACCGGTCGGCCCCGCGATGTCAAGCGGGAGCATGGCCACCTCGATCTCGTGCTGCACTGGCCGGAGCATGCGTCGCTCGTTATCGAGAACAAAGTGTTCTCACTCCCCCAACGCGCACAGCTCGCCAAGTATCAGTCCGCGACCGCGACATGGCAACCCGAACCCGCTCTTGTTCTGCTCTCCGCCAGCACGCCCGACTTTGACCTTGGCGACTGGCGCTACGTCAGTTACGGAGAACTCGCAGAGCGGATCCTCGACGCGCTTCCCGCCACCTCGTCGTACGAGGTCGAGACCATGCGCCGCTACGCCGCGCTCGCCTCCGACCTGCACCGGCTGGTGTCAGCGGTCGACGTGCGGTCCGACGATGAGCCTGTCTGGCTCTCCGGGACAGTGCTGTCATCGATCGATAGTTCGCAGATGCGCGCCGCGCTCCAGAAGGCACGTGCGCAGCGCGTCGCCCGGCTCCTCAACGAACGCATTCCGGGCCTCGCACCGCCTGCGAAAGGCGACCTGAGCAACTCCACACCGCTGGTCGAGATCCTCGAGGACGCAAAGGTCGATGGACGCGATGTTCTACTCGGCTGGCAGTTCCAGGGAGATCAGTTCCGCCGTGCCGTGGTGTATCGCGGGCGCGGGATCGAGGGGCGCACTGCCGAGTCCAAGCAGCGCCGAGAGGAAGTCAGCCGCGCACACCCGGAGTTTTTCACTTTCCCCGGCGACCACCCGCAGCACCACCACGGGCGAAAGGAGTTCAACCACTTTGCGCCGGCATTCGTCTACCAGTATGTGAAGACGCCGACGCTGACGGTCGGGGGTCTCATTGAGGCGGCGCACGCAGTGCACGCGCAGATCAGGGGGCTGCGCGACTGAAGGTGCGGCCCGGCTCCACCCGCACGGCCGTCAATACCTTTGCGTCGTGTGAAGGTTTTGACCTACCGGAACGAGTCAGCCGATCCCGGCGCTCACGTCGATCCGCCCGGCGAGGACACTTGCGCAGACCAGGACCGCCGCGACCAGGATCAACGCGCTGATCCCAAGTCTGGGGAGCGCACGTAGCCGTCCGCGCAGAACGCAACCGACCATCGCGGCCACGACCATCGCGAGCGCAGCGCCGCCCACCGCGACGAGCACGACGAGCACCACGGCATCCATGGGCAGGTTCATCGCGGCACCGCCAGTCGCGACTTCTCTTCGGGGGCTTCCTGGTAAGTGGCTACGGGGAGCGCCCGCGGGGGTGCGCAGTGCCGGGTCGTGGAATAGCGGACCGAGCGCAGCGAGGGAGCATATGCCGCGAAAGCCCGGAACGGAGCACCCCGGAGGACGCTACTCTCAGCCGCCAGGAACACCCGCCCCTGCATCGTCATCACCTACGACGTCAGGTCGAGGATCGCGAGCATGAAGGCTTGGCGATCTGCGTCGGGGTGGGTGATCACGTGCTCGGCCTGCGCCCGCAGCCCCCGAACCCGGATGCGGTCGGCGGCTGGGATCGGCGCAAGGCACCAGTCGACGTCTTCAGCGAGCGAGTACCCGGGTTCGCGGTCCTCCCTGCCGGGGAAGTAGGTGAAGGCGCTCAGGGCGACGCGGTAGATGACCGCCTCGGCGACGGCCCGGTCAAGCGGGATGGATTCAGTTGTGGTGTTCATCGCTGGAGTCCTGTCTGGGTGTGCTGAATCAAGTGGGGGTGGGGTGCGGCCGGGTCGCCCGCCGGTACGGGGCGCCGTTCGCGCAGGCGCAGCCGGTCGTTGACTTGGCGGGCGATGGCGTCGAGGCGGGCTTCTTCGGTCTCGCGCTGGGCACGCCTCCCCGGGGCGCGACGCTTCTCGAGGCGAGTGAGCTCGGCGTGCAGCCGGGCGAGTTCTTCGCCCTGGGTTGCAAGGTGGTGCGCGGCTCGGGCCCGGCGAGAGTCTCGTTCCCACGCGGCCAGCAGGTCCTGAGGCGTCTCGCCTTCCGCTCGGATGCGGCTCAGCTCCGCTTCACTCCGCGGCCGCGCGAAGAAGGCGTCGGCCTCTGCCAGGTTGCGTCGCCTCGTCTGCGGCGCCACGGGATGCAGGCCGGACACCGGCATCCCCAACTCGGCTCGATACGTCGCGCTCGGAGGCAGCGCTGCCTCGACCTCGGCCGTTCGCGCCTTGTGGGCCGCGTAGGACTCGCGGCGTTTGCGGCGCGCTGTCTCGGGGTCGGCCCAGTACTTCTGCCGCCTGGCCTCCGTCACCTCCGCGCGGTTCGCCTGGTAGCGCTTGCGGTTGGCAGCATTGAGCTCTTCGCGGTGCCCCGCCTCCCACCGTCGCCGGACGTCGCGGCGCTGCGCACGATACCGCTCCGGGTCGGCCTGCTTGCGCTTCTCGCGCTGCTGCTTCTGGTACGCGCGCTGCTCGTCACGGTGGGCCGCGTAGTAGGCGCGCGAGTACGCCCGGCGCGCCTCACGTCGTGCCTCTTCCTGCTCGTCGTTGAGTCGGCCGAGCTGGTCACGCAACCGAGCTATCAGCGCTTCCGCCTGTACGATGTCGCCGGCGAAGGGTTCCTCGCTCATCGCGACATCCCCGTCCCGCTCGCGTGCAGCTCAGAAATCAGATCCGGACGAAACCCCGACCAGTGGTGATCGTCATCGACCACCACGACCGGCGCCCTGACATGCCCGAGGACGCGGGTGACGTAGACGAGGTACCGCGCGTTGGCCGGGTCGGTGAGGTCGATGTCGCGATACGGGATGCCGGCGGCATCCATGCACCTCCGCGTGAGCCGGCAGCCCTGACACTCTTCGCCCGCGGAGAAGAGCACCACGCCTCTCACTGCACTCGCCTCCCACGCGGGAGCGGGGCCTCCGCGGTGCTCGACCGAGTGGATGCTTCGAGCCACCGCTCGATGTCGGCCACCTTGTAGATCACGGAGCGACCCAGCTTGACGAACGCCGGCCCTCCCCCGTGCTGCCGCCACGCGCTGAGCCTGCTCACACACAGGCCGAGCTGCTCGGCAAGCTCCTGGGGCGTGAGGAACGTGTGCTCGGGATCCTCCACCTGCAACTGAAGAACACTGACCATGATTCACCTCTCTCGTGTCATGTTCGGATTGGTTAGACATGAGTGAAGCACTATCTGCTACTCTGCACAAGAGGCGAATGTGAAAGCGCCGCGCGGTTAGGCAAACTGGGGAGGTGAAGGTCGACGTGAGAACACCCGACGGTCAGGACATCACCTGGCGTCACGCCGCACAGGCGGTCGGGTCCGCGCTGCGCATTGTCCCGACATTCGTCGCCACCCGCGACGACTCCGACGCCGGCGTCCGGACGTCGCTGACTGCGAGCTACCTCGCAGGTGAGGGCCGGTACGTCACCCGCGAGGTGACCCACACGGCGCTGCGCGACGACGTCGAGGTCAACTACCCGACGGTCGCGAAGCTCGGCACCCAGGCCATCGTGCAGGCCGCCGCACCCCGCTGCATCTTCGTCACCCTGGACCGCGAGGACGATCCGCTCGCGACCTGGATCAGCGTGGACGCGCTCACCACCGCCAAGGGACGCATCCTGCCCCCTGCCGTCGCTGCCGAGGTCGTCAAGCGCGGCGTCAGCGAGGCGCGATTGGATGCCATCGAGTTGCTCTACGGCACCGCCGCCCTCGCGGGGCTCCCGCCCGCGAAGCTCATCCAGACCGAGCTCGGCATCCCGCACCGCACGGCATCCGCATGGATCATCGACGCCCGCGCCGCCGGACGCCTCAAGGGCATGAACTTCCACGCCGGTCGACCGGCGGGTGGGTAGTGTCCAGTCCTACATGACCACAGCGGGCAAGCGATACCTCGTCCGCTACAAGAAGCCCGACGGGACGCACGGCGGCAAACGGGGGTTCGTTCGCAAGCGCGACGCGGAGCTCTGGCTCGCCGAGATCGAGACCGCCCGCGTGAAGGGCGGATTCGTCGACCCGCAGGCTGCCCGCATCAAAGTCGACGACCTCGGCACGATCTGGCTCGAGTCCAAACGCCACTCGATGAAGCCATCCTCGTTCGCCCCTGTCGAGACGGCCTGGCGGCTCCGGGTGCAGCCGAAGTGGGGAGCCTGGTCGGTTGCCGACATCCTGCACAGCGACGTCCGCGCCTGGGTCACCGACCTCAGCCAAGAGGTCGGAGCGACGGTCACCATCCGCACCTATGGAGTGCTCGCGAGCATCCTCGACGACGCCGTCTACGACGGGCGCATCGCCATCAACCCCGCACGCAAGGGCCGCATCGCACTCCCCCGAAAGACGAAGAGACGCCACAGCTACCTCACCCACGCGCAGGTACGACAGTTGGCCGACGCGTCCGGCCAGCACCGACTCCTCGTCCTCGTCCTCGCCTACACCGGCATCCGGTGGGGCGAGATGGCGGCCCTCCGGGTCGAGGACATCGACTTCGCTCGCGGTCGGCTGCACATCTCGCGGAACGCCGTCGAGGTCCACGGTAAGTTCCACGTCGGCACCCCCAAGTCCCACGACTCGCGCGCGGTGCCCGTTCCGCGCTTCATCCTCGACGAGCTCGCACGGGCCGTCGCGGGCCGGCGTCGCGACGCGCTCATCTTTCCCGCACCCGATGGCGGCTTCATGCGGCGCACCCGAGCGAGCGACGGCTCCAAGTCGTGGTTCAAGACGGCGCTGCGCGAAGCGGCACTCCCCCTCATGACTCTGCACGACCTTCGCCACACCGCAGCCTCCCTCGCGGTGCAGTCGGGCGCCAACGTCAAGACCATCCAACGAATGCTCGGACACACCTCCGCCGCGATGACGCTCGACGTCTACTCCGACCTCTTCGACGACGACCTCGACAACGTCGCCACCGCGCTCGATCGCGCCGCGCACGCGTCGGCCACCGCGCCCACCCAGCTGCCACCTCCGAACGGCGGCGGGCTCGGGCTGTAGGCGCCAGTCTCGCCACGACATCCCGGCGCACTGAGCGCGTGCCCGACTGCCCGCTGCGCCTCGTCCCTCGCGGTGCCGGCATCGTGCGAAATCAGGGGCCCAGCGGCGCCGATCCGACGGCTTGCCGGCTGTCATCCCGGCTGGCACTCCGGCGTGTCATGTCTCAGGACATCGGTGACGGATCGGCATCAAGAGATCGGTGACGCTTCGGGGTTGTTTGGTGGTAACACTTCTCGGGCCTATCTGTGAGGGA
>NZ_MEEL01000004.1:0-14497 GCF_001724435.1 Microbacterium sp. SCN 69-37 | reverse complement strand
GGGGGCTTGACCCCTGATCTTGGACACGCTGATTCCAGCACGATGCTGGGGAAGCGAGAATCTGAGGGATGGCAAGGAAGAACTACACGGACGAGTTCCGGCAGCGTGCGGTGGATTTGTACGAGTCCACGCCGGGCGCGACGCTGAAAGCGATCGCGGCCGATTTGGGGATCTCCCGTGGTGCGTTGAAGGAATGGGTCGACAAGCTCGGATCCGGGACCGCTGCGGCCGGTTCGGTGTCGCCGCCGGTGTCGGTGCGGTCGGAGTCGCAGGCGGCGAGGATCATCCGGTTGGAAGCCGAGTTAGCGGTCTCGAGAGCGGAGCAGGTCAAGCTCGAGACGGAGCGGGACATCCTCCGTCAGGCGGCGAAGTATTTCGCTGCGGAGACGAACTGGTGAACCGCTTCCAGTTCGTCGAGGACCACAAGGACGCCTACGGCGTGAAGCGGTTGTGTGAGGTCATCGAGATCGCCCGGTCCTCGTTCTACGCGTGGCTGGCCGCAGCCCCGGGACGGGCCGCGCGAGCCGCGGACGACGCCCGGTTGGCGGCACGGATCCGGGTGCTGCAGGACCCCGCGCAGGGTGGTGACCGCGCCTACGGGGCACCGAGGATCACTGCCGACCTCAACGACGGCGTCCCCGCCGCCGGGCGGGTGAATCATAAGCGGGTCGCTCGGGTGATGCGGGAACACGCGCTCGCGGGGATCCGACTGCGCCGCCGGGTGAAGACCACGATCCCGGACCAGTCCGGACGGAAGTTCCCCGACCTGATCGGGCGGGACTTCAGCACCGGGGAACCGAACCGCAGGTATGTCGGCGATATCACCTACCTCCCCATCGCGGACGGCAGCAACCTGTATCTGGCGACCTGCATCGACCTCGGGTCGCGCAAGCTCGCCGGCTGGCAGGTCGCCGACCACATGCGCACCGAACTCGTCGAAGGCGCTCTCCGCGGCGCGCACCGCGACCGCGGATCGCTGGCCGGCGCAGTGTTCCACAGCGACCACGGCTCGGTCTACGCGTCGAAAGCCTACGCAGCACTCTGCGAGCAGCTCAAGGTGACCCAGTCCATGGGCGCGGTGGGCACGAGCGCCGACAACTCGCTGGCCGAGAGCTTCAACGCCGCGCTCAAACGCGAGCTCCTCCAAGGCGCGTCGGCGTTCCCCGATCAAGCCACCGCCTACCGGGCCGTGTTCCGGTGGACGAACCGATACAACACGCGCCGACGCCACTCCGCGATCGGCCAGCTCACCCCGAACAGCTACGAGAACACCTACGCGGCCGCGAGATCAGCTACCCTCACGGAAGCGGCATAACCGAAATGACACCGTGTCCACGATCCGGGGTCAAGGCCCGCGCGACCACCTCAGCGTGCCAGACGCGAAGGAACTCGCCGCGCGTATCGACCAGGTGCAGCAATCGGGAGTTCGAGCACTCGTCCCAGGCGATAGCGACTGGCCTACCGCCGTCGACGATCTTGGTGAAGTTGCGCCCTACCTGCTGTGGACTCGCGGCGCGTCATCCTTCCTCTCCCGTCCGATGAGCGATTTCTACTGGTAACGTGCGTTGTTCGTGATGGCGCTATTGATGCTCTTGCGACCCGCAAGGTAGTCATCGATCACTGTGTCGCGTCCGCATTGTGATGGCCGCGCTGAGCCCTGCCGGTGAATGCCGTTCCTCAGCTGGGCGGAGCGACGCGCCGACCGCGAGCTCGGTTCGGCGGTCGCCGATTCCAAGCAGACTCTGGTCTGCGCGTGTCTATCTGTGGCCGTCCTGGTTGGGTTGGCCGCCATGCCGCTGTTCGGAAGGGCGTGGGCCGATTCTGTCGCGGCCCTGATTGTCGCGGGCTTCGTCGTGAAACGAGCCTTGATGCCTGGCGAGGCGACGCTTGCACCACCCCGGGGGGATGCTCGCCCTCGAGATCGATTACCACGACCACGACCACGATTTGAGTCTGCTCGTCGCCCGAAGTTTGAATGAAGAAGCGGGCGGCGGTGTAGTCGAGCGCCCCGGAGTCGCCAAGCTGCAGCCAAGAGCTGGTCGGATCGCGTGCGACGCCGAATGCCGCCGCTCTGCTCGTCGTCGCGTTATGGTCGGGCGGGGTGGTGCGGCGCATCCGTCGCATCCCGCTCGCTGAGCGGGATGCGTAACAGGAACTGGGCGCCCGTGCGCCCGTCGGCGCGCTCGTGCGCTGTGAGCGTGCCACCGTGCGCGAGGGCGACTTGGCGTGCAATGGCGAGTCCGAGCCCGAATCCGCCGCCTGTTGTTCGCCGCCGCCGCGACGTGTCTAGTCGCGCGAAACGTTGGAAGACGGTCTCGCGTAGCTCCGCGGCGATGCCCGGTCCGTCGTCGGTGATGGTCAGCTCGGCGATCCCGTCGACGGTGTGCAGGTCCACAGCCACTGCGTTGTGTGCATGCTCGTAGGCATTGTCGGCGAGGTTGCGTAGCAGCCTGCTCAGATCGCGCGCCGATCCCTCGACGCGGGCGGCCTGCGTATGTGCTGACACGTCTCGACCGCCGAGCCGGCGAAGCCTGCGCACCTCGTCGAGTACGAGGTCATCCAGGTCGACTGGTGCGGGGAGTGTCATCGGTGAGCTCTCGGTGCTCTGAGCGAGGAAGAGCAGGTCTTCGGTGAGAGTGGTCATCCGTCCGACTTCGTCGCGGACGGTGGTCAGTGTGTGTTCCAGGTCGGTCTTCTCGGGGTGCTGCAGCGCCACCTCGACTTGTGCTCGCAGGCCTGCGAGGGGACTGCGTAGTTCGTGCGACGCATCCCCGATGAACTGCCTCTGCCTGTCGGAGGCCGTCTCCAGCCGGTCGAGCATCTCGTTCATGGTGGACGTGAGCGCGGCGATCTCATCATGCGTCGGCGGCATCGGAAGTCGTTGGCTGAGGTCGGAGGCCTCGATGGCCGCCGCACGGCGCCGGATCCGCTCGACTGGTCGCAGCGCGGAGGTCACCGCGTACCACACGGTGATGGCAACCACGATCAGGATGAGCGGCAGCCCGAGCCAGAACAGGGTGACGAGACTCGCGGTCGCCGCCTCAACGGTCGTCGTCGACGCGACCGCGTACACCCAGCCGGGCCCCGAGGCCAGTTCCACCGGGTAGGCGACCACACGAAACGATGCGGTCGAATCCAGCGGGGAGTCGTTGAGGGTGGACACTGTGGTCCGTCGTGCCGCCGGCGGGGCAGAAAGCACCGGATCGTCACCCTTGATATTCGCGGTGGAGGCGATCACCGTCCCGTTCGCATCCAGGACCTGCACCAGAGAATCCTGCCGCGGCGTTCCAGGGATGTCAGACGAAGTCGCGGTGCGCGCCTGCGCTGCCACGCTCTCGGCACGGCTGATCAGCGCATCATCAAGACCTGCGACCAGTGACTGTCGTACGAGGGCGGCCAACGCGATGGCGCTGAGCACAAGGGTCAACGCCACGACGAGTGCCGTCAGCGTGGTCACTCGGGCTCGTATGCCCCACCGCATCCGCGGAGCCTTCCCCGGGGCGGGCACCATCACATCCCCTCCGCAATGGCCGGCCGGTCCTGCAGGCGGTAGCCGAGCCCGCGCACGGTCTGGATGTCGTCCCGACCGAACGGGCGGTCAAGCTTGCGACGCAGGTAACCGATGTACACCTCGATGACGTTCGAGTCGACGTCGAGTTCGGCATCCCAGACATGCTCCGCGATGGTGTTCTTGCTCACCAGTTGGCCTTTGCGACGCAACAAGAACTCGGCCAGCGCGAACTCACGGGCGGTCAGTTCGATCTGCACCTCCCCGCGCCAGCACTGGGCGGTCGCCGGGTCCAGTCGTAGATCACCGGTTGCGAGAACCGGATCGCGCGGAGCAGGGGCCCGTCTCAGCAGGGCGCGGATACGAGCCAGCAACACAACATAGGAGAATGGCTTGGAGAGGTAGTCATCGGCGCCGAGGTCGAGCGCATCGGCTTCGTCGTACTCCCCGTCCTTGGCGGTGAGCATCAGGATCGGCACGAGGGAGCCCGATGCGCGCAGTTGCCGGCACACCTCGTAACCGTTCAGACCGGGCAGCATGATGTCGAGCACGACGACGTCAAACTCCTCTTGCTGCGCCAGCCAGAGCCCGTCAACGCCGTTGTCGGCGATACGTGTGGTGAACCCCTCGGCGCCGAGCCCTCGCGTCACTGCGTCGGCGATGACATGTTCATCCTCCACCACCAGGATCTTCATCCTGCTCCCTCCCTCCACCCGACCGGTTCGACGGCCTGTCTCTAGTATCGGAGCGGTCAGCGCGGTGCACGATCCAAACGAACGGATCCTCAGCAGCTTGTCGTGCGCTCTTATGCCCGTCTTAGCCCCGCGTGTCATCGTGAGATTCGTTCATCGTCCGACACGTCGCAGGGATACGGCCATGAATCAACCTGTGATCGCCAACCGGTCCGCCCTCGCCTGCGGCTCAACCGGCCACTGAGACAAACGACCGCGCGCCTCCATCTACGTGATGAAGGTGCCCGCGCCTCGGGGGAATCAGGATGCACTGGCTGCTGAACATACGGATCGACAAGATGTCATTCCTTGTGCCGCTGGCGGCGGTCGTCACTGTGGTGACGTTGTATCTCCTCATTCGGGTTCCGTGGCGGCGCGGCACGCTGGTGAACGGTGCCACCGCTGTGGCCGGTGCACTCACGGGCCTTGTTGCGAGCTGGCTCGTCAGCGATGTCTGGAACGTGTTCGGTCTGCCGCTGACCGCCATGACCCGCATGTGGGTCGCCGCCGCGTTCGCCGGCGTCTTCCTCGCTGCCGTGAATCTGCATCGCACTCGCTGGTGGCGCAAACTCATCGCGACCCTGTTCGGTCCCCTGATCACGGTCGCGGCCGCCGCAGGCATCAACGCCGACTACGGTGCGTACCGCAATCTGAACGATGCCTTCGGTACCGTGCCAGTCGCCGCGCTCACCGCGTCGCGCCCCTCACCGCGCGCTGCTGCGATGGACGCGCAACTGGGTCAGCACTGGGTGGCCCCCGTCGGGATGCCGGCACACGGCACGGTCGGGACCGTCACGATCCCCGGAGCGACATCGCATTTCGCCGCCCGGCAGGCGATCATCTACCTGCCTCCCGCCGCACTGGTGCCCGACCCACCCACCCTGCCGGTGGTGATGCTGTTCGCCGGGCAACCGGGAGCACCCTCGGATGTCTTCACCTCAGGGCAGGTCGCAGCGACGTATGACGCCTACGCGGCCGCGCACAATGGGCTTGCGCCGATAGTGGTGGCCGCCGACCAGCTCGGCGCGCCCCTCCAGAACCCGATGTGCGTCGACTCGCCGATCGGCAACGTCGCCACCTATCTCATCGTCGACGTTCCCGCATGGTTGCACAAGCACTTCAGGGTCGCCGACGGTCCCCGATACTGGGCTGTCGGCGGGTACTCCGAAGGCGGCACCTGCGCCGTCCAATTCGGCAGCGGCCATCCCGAACTCTTCGGCTCGTTCGTCTCGGCTGTGCCCGAGCTCCAACCGACGATCGGACCCGACACGGTAGCCAAGGGCTTCGGCGGCTCGGCGGCCACCTACCGCGCCGCGCAGCCCCTCACGATGATGAGCGCGCACGCCCCGTACCGTGACACGTTCGCCATCATCGGAACCGGAGTCCGGGATGTGGTCTTCACGCAATATGCACGGGAGCTGTCGGCGGCGTCCCGCCGCGCCGGCATCACCACGCAGCTCATGATTGCCCAAGGGTCCGGCCACGACTGGAACACCGTGCGGTTCGTCTATGCCCGCGCACTCCCGCAGCTGGCCGATCGGATGGGCCTGGGCCGATGACGAGCATCGCCAACGTGCCCCGACGACGGGCCCTCACGGCCGCACGAACGGCCGTGTCGATGCTGCGCGCGCAGCCGTTCAGCATCGGCACGGCCACGGCCGTGCTCGTCCTGGGTATGCTGCAGCACTCGCTGTTCGCCACCCCGGTAGATCTGCTGCGGCAGACGGCGACGGGTTTCGAACCCGTCGCCGAGCAGGGCCAGTGGTGGACTCTCCTGACCTGGACGCTGTTCGCTCCTGACACGGCCACGCTTGCCGTCGACGTCGCCGCTATCCTGGTGCTGCTCGGCGCCGCCGAGCGGCTGCTGGGCACATGGCGCACCGCTCTCGCCTACGTTGTCACGGGTGTCGCCGGCGCCGTCGCCGGGATCTCGTTGCAGCTGCTCGGCAGCGGGTCGGGCGAGTTCTGGACACGCAGCACGGTGGAATCCATCGGACTGAATCCCCTGGCACCGATCGCGGGCGCACTGATGGCTGCGAGCGGATCAGCGAGTGCTCTGTGGCGGCGTCGTATCCGGGTACTGACCCTGATGCTCGCTCTCGTGCTGCTGCTGTACTCCGGACAGCCCACGGACCTCTACCTGCTGCTGTCCGCTGTGGGCGGACTGGCGTTGGGGGTAGTGCTGCGCCGCGAGAAGAAGATTCTGCGTTGGGTTCGTGGCTCGCAGCACGAGATCCGGGTGATGATGGCCACTGTCGTGGCCATCACTGCCGCCGGCCCGGTCGTCGCACTGGCCACGGGTTCGCACTTCGGCCCGCTCGCCCCGATCGCGCAGTTGTTGCTGGAGCAGGCCCCGCACATGCCCGAGCTGGCACGCTGCGAGGCGCTGCATGTGACCGACTCGTGCGTGCGCGTGCTGACACTCGAGCGTGCCGCGAACCCGGGCGCTGTCGTGGTATCGGCGGCGCCGCTGATCCTGCTTCTCGTGGCGGCATACGGGATGCTGCGGGGGCGGCGCTTTGCGGTAGGGGTCGCTGCGGTCGTGAATCTGCTGCTGGGCGCGCTCGGCCTGTTCTACTTCGGGATCCTGCCAGTATCGGGACTGCCCTTTGTGATTGCGGCTCCCACCGGCACGCACTGGGAGGTCACGCTCGGGCTGAGCCTCGCGACCCTTATCCCACTGGGGCTCGGGATCGCCCTCATCCTGCTGCGCGGGAACTTCCGCGTGCTGCCCTCCCGACGGCACACGAGAGTCTTCCTTGTCGTGGTGTCGGGGGTGGCCGTCGTCCTCACCGCCGCCTACATCGTCGGCGGGCTGGCACTGCACGATACCGCGTTCACCCGTGCCGTCGGCCTCCGGACGCTCCTCGGCGACGTGCTCGAACGATTCATACCCATCGGGTTCCTGCGTCACGAGAGCGTCGAGTTCCTCCCCACCACGCCGATGGGGGCCTTGCTGTATTTCGGCATCGGTCCTGCGTTCTGGGTGGTCCTGGTCGGCGCGACGGTGTGGGTGCTGGGTGAGCAGCGGAGCCGGAAGCCGCAGGGCACCATGGCGCAGGTGCGACAGCGCTTGAACGAGGGGGGTGGCGATAGCCTCTCGTTCCTCGCGACCTGGCCTGGCAACGCGCACTGGTTCGATCCGTTGAGCCGTGCCGTGATCACCTATCGCGTCGTCGGCCGGGTAGCCCTCACCATCGGCGGTCCCTTCAGCGTGACGGGCTCGAAGGAGCCGGCGCTGAGCCGCTTCGCCCAATTCTGCACCGACAACGGCTGGCTGCCCGTCTTCTACAGCATCGACAGCAAGCATGAGGGCTTCTTCCGATCCATCGGCTGGCACACCATGGTGATCGCGGAGGAAACGGTGCTGCGTCCCGCGACATTCGAGATGGCGGGGAAGAAGTGGCAGGACGTGCGGACCTCCATCAACCGGGCCCAGCGGGCGGGCGTCCGCGCCGTGTGGACCAGTTATGCGGCGCTGCCGCTTGCGCATGCGACGCAGCTGACCGAGATTTCTGAGCAGTGGATGGCCAGCAAGGGACTACCGGAGATGGGATTCACCCTCGGGGGCATCGATGAGCTGCGCGATCCCGCCGTCCGTCTCATGGTGGCGCTGGGCGAGGACGGAGTGGTGCACGGTGTCACCAGCTGGTTGCCGACCTTTCGTGACGCACGGGTGATCGGCTGGACCCTGGACTTCATGCGTCGCAGACCCGACAGCTTCAACGGTGTCATGGAGTTCCTGATCGCCGAGACCGCCCTGCGGATGAGAGATGAGAACGTCGAGTTCCTGAGCCTATCTGGGGCACCGTTGGCGCACACCGCTGCGACCGTGCCGGACGGCGACATCGAGCGGATCCTCGACTACATCAGTGGCACCCTGGAACCCGCCTACGGATTCCGTTCGCTGCTGAACTTCAAGCGCAAGTTCCAGCCCGAGTTCCACCCACTGGTGATGGCGTATCCCGACCCCGCCGCGCTGCCGGTGATCGGGCTGGCCTTGACCCGAGCGTACCTGCCGCGCCTGTCGCTGAAGAATGCGGCCGCGCTCGCGCGCGGCAAGATCTGAACGGGTTGCGGCGGCTTCCGCCGGGCGGCCTCGTTCACGGCATCTTGTCGAGTGGGCTTATCCCCGCCTTATCGGGCGATGTCATCCTTCGAGAGTTCACACTCATCCACTGAATGAAGGAGACGGACATGAGCATGAGCCGCAAGAGAAAGATCCTGCTGACCTCGGTGATGGTCCTGGGCCTGTCGGGCCTGGGGATCGGTGCAGCGAACGCCGCCACGACGCCCGCCACGACGCCCCCGAGCCACAGTTCCACCACTGCCACCGAGCCCCCCTCCACCGAGGCCCCCGGGGCCGGCGAGACGCCGGAGAACTCTGCGACGGAGTCGACCGTCAGCGACGGCAACGACGGTGGTCATCAGGATCCGGAAGGCGTCGACGTGCAGAACGAGGGAGGTGCGAACGAGAAGTAACCTCGTCGACTGCGAAGGGGGCGCCCGGGCTGGGCGTCCCCTTCCCGCGCTATTGGGACCTTCCGGCGCGGCGGCGGATGCCCACGACATCGCCCCGAGGAGATCCGACTGTCACCGTTCGGGCGGAGCAGGGAACAGGAGGTCAAAGGTCGAGCCGGCACCGGGGGCCGAGGTGATGCGAATGCTCCCGCCATGCGTGTGCATGATTCGCTCGACCACGGAAAGCCCGAGCCCGTGACCGGTGGAAGAACGTACGTCCTGGCTGCGCCAGAATCGCTCGGTCGCATGCTCGACCTCGTCCGGAGTCATTCCGCGGCCGGTGTCGGTGATCGCGACGACGGTGGTGTGCGCATTGGCGGTGACCGTCACGGTGATCGTTCCCTCGTCAGGGGTGAACTTGATCGCGTTCTCGAGAACGTTCGATATCGCGCGCACGAGAAGCGCGGGGATGCCGTGCACCGTCACGCCCGGAGCCGACCGGACCGTGAGGCTCTGACGCCGCACACTGTGTTCAGTGGAGCGGATCGCATCCCGGATCACCGTGTCGATCGGGACGGCGACGAACCGTGAGCGAAGCTCGGCCGGCGCTTCCTGAGCGAGCAGGAGCAGATCTTCGGTGAGATCGACGAGCACCTGGGTGGCGTCGAGCGTTGATGAGATCGACTGCCGGTACTGGTCCGCGGTGCGCTTTCGCAGGAGAGCGAGTTCGAGCTCGCCTCGGATGACTGTCAAGGGGCTCCTGAGTTCGTGGGATGCGTCGTCGATGAAGCGTTGCTGCCGTTCGACGCTGCGCCGCAGCGGCGCCAATGCGGCGCGGGCCATCCAGTAGCTGGTGAACGGCACGATCACACACAGCGCACAGAACCCGGCGATCAACGCGGTTCGCAGATGCGAGAACCCCAATTCGACGGGGTTTGCTGCCGCGGGCCCGTCCTGAGTCGCCACGTCCAGATCGAAGGTCCAGGTGACGAACCAGTAGATCCCGACCGCTACCGCCCCGAAGAGGACGAGCTGGATGAGAGTGTAGATGACCGTCAGTCGTCGTACGGCAGACGCGAACATCTCACGGCTCCGAGTCATCTGCGGGCATGATGATGTACCCCGATCCGCGACGAGTCTCGATGATGTCGTCCTCGCCGGGAAGGTTGAGCTTCTTCCGCAGGTAACGGACGTAGGTCTGCACGACGTTGCTGAAGCCGATGTAGTTGCTGTCCCAGGCATGGTCGATCAGCTCACTCGAGCTGATGACGGTCCCGGCGTTGCGCATCAGGTAGTCGAGGACGGCGTACTCCTTCGCGGTCAACGGGATGCTGCGTCCGGACCGGTGCGCGGTGCGAGTTGCAGGATCGAGTTGTATCCCTCCGCGTGCGCGGAGCATGGGGGGTGCCACTCGGGGTGAACGACGCAGCAGGGCCCGGACTCTCGCAGCGAGTTCGTCAAGATGAAACGGTTTGGCCAGGTAGTCGTCCGCACCACCGTCGAGGGCGCCGACTTTGGATGCGACGGAGTCGAGGGCGGTGAGCATCAGGATCGGCGTGTGCGGCCTCAGCTGCCGCAGCCGCGCGCATACCTCGATGCCCCCTCGCGGGTGGCCGGGCAGCATGATGTCCAGGATTGCCAGGTCGTAGACCTCGAGCTCGATCGCTTCGATCCCCGACTCCACAGAGTCGGCGTGATCGACGGCGTACCCGTTCTCGGCGAGGGCGCGAACGAGAATGCTGGCGATTCGGATGTCGTCCTCAACGATGAGCAGCTTCATGATCGGGTTGAGCGCATCTTCCTGTCCCCGTCCGGTTGACGTATGACTGTAGTCGATCTGCCTTTCGGCACGTGTGCCCGCTCCGACGGCGTCGTGGGGTTTCTCGTCACCCGCCGACGACTTCTCCGGTCCCTGCGCCCTTGGTTGCGGAGCCTTTCGCGATGGCCGCGTCCTTGGCGCTGACCTGGATCGCGAAGTCGACCTTGTTCGTTGAGCTGCGATAAATGCTGTACCGGTTCTCTGCGTAGTGGTGCGGCCCCTTCTCGTTGTCGAAGTAGATGGTCGTGGTCGCTCCTGCCGGGAGCGTGAGGTCCGTCAAGGGCAGGTAGTAGGACTCGGACGCGTGCGTGGTGGCATCCGTCATCGTGTAGAAGACTTCGAACCCGTTGAGCGTCTTCGTGGACGAGTTCTTCAGAGTGATCTGCAGCCGGTCCCCGATCGCTTGCTTGGTCGACGGGTCCACGTTGTTCTCGGCCAATGCGTTCTCGATCGACAAGCCTGGCAGCGTGCTGGTGTTCTGGATCGGGTTGGTCTGGACGGGCAGTAGTGAGGATGCGGTGCCCGGGGACGCGGTCTGAGTGGGCGACCCGTTCGATGCGGTCGGCACTTGGGCGGCGATGTTGACGCCGACGATCACTGCCGCGATTGCCGCGGCGACGACGATGATGGCGATGAGGGCTTTTCGGTTCATGGGAGCTTCCTTCTCAAAGTGCGCCGGGTGGTGGCGAGCATGGCGAAGACGACGGAGGCGACGCTCGCTGCCGTCAGGGTGATGGCGTAGGGGAACATGTCCGCCCAGATGCTGCCGAGCGGCTGCTGGTTGTATTGCTGCTTGATTCCGGTGAAGGCGAACGACAGGCGTTCGAAGTGCTTCTCGATCGAGGACACCTCGATCCCGTTGCGGATCGTGTCGAACCCGGTGAAGTGCGCCATGACGGTGAGCTCGTCCGCCTTCTTGATCTGGAGAGACGCGAACAATCCGCCAGGCACCTGGTTGTCGGGATCCATGGTGTCCCCGATCTGGGGCATGATCAGCACCACGACGAGCCAGACGACGAGTCCGACGATCAGCCCAGCGCTGAGCTGACGTGACAGCGCCGTGATACCGACCGACAGGGCGCTCCAGAAGACCAGATAGAACCACGCCACGACGGCAACGATGAGGACGCGGACGAGATCGGAACCGGACAGCGCAGCACCGCCGACCGTTGCGACCGCCGCGACCGAGACGAGACTGATCGCGGCGACGACGACCATCCAGACGAACGACAGCGCGATGAGCTTGCCGCCGGCCATCGAGAATCGACGTAGCGGACGCGTGAGAATGAGATCGAGCGTGCCCCGGTACTTCTCTTTGGCGACGGTGCCGTATCCGAGTACGACCGCCAGCAGGGCACCCAAGATCTCGACGTACTCGATGCCCCCACGAAGCAGCTGCAAGGGGAACAGCTGCGGTGCCGCGGGGACGGCGGTGCTGTTCGAGCTCGACAGCTGGCTGACGTACTGGTGATACGCATCGAGTTGCCCGTGGAAGTCCGCGGAGCCGATCAGCACCGAGATGACGATACTGATGGTGAGGAAGCCCAACAGAACGCCCAAGAGCGGATCGCGCCGAAGATCGAGGACTTCCTTGGATGCGACGGCGAACAGGTCAGTCATTGAGTGCGCTCCTCATCCGTTCGCGGGTTGTTGTCGCCACTGCGAGGGCGAGGACGACGACGAAGACCGCGACCGCGATGACCCCCGGCACAGGGTCACCCGTGGTCGTCGCGTCTCGGAGCAGGATGGCGGAAGCATGCTTGAACTGTTCGGTCACCGCGAACGGGCCGGTGACCAGGTTGATGGCGTCGAACACCCCGCCTGTGGGTGCCGGGACGGAGGGCACCGGGTTCAGCAACGCCACCGGACGGGCGGCTGTGCCCAGCTGCGGGAGAACGAACGTGATGAAGCTCCAGATTACGAAGGGGATCAGCAATGCTGTCGTCTCCTTCTTGCTGTAGATCCCCGAGATCATGCCGAGCACGCAGAAGCCGGTCAGCAGTAGCCAGGACAGCGCGGCGAACAAGATGAGACGCACGGTCGAATCCAACTCCAGCGGACCTCCGGAGATCGCGGAGATGCTCACCCAACTGACGACTGTGCTGAGCGCGACCACGGACGCGATCACGACGCTCAATGCCGCGAGCTGGCCCAGGAGACGTGCGACGGGATTCGTCGGGCGGCTCAGGACCAGGTTGTAGGTGGTCGCCTTTCTGTCGCGCAGCGTCGCCTGGACTCCGAGCACGATGGCCATG
Source organism: Microbacterium sp. SCN 69-37 (assembly GCF_001724435.1). NCBI lineage: Bacteria > Bacillati > Actinomycetota > Actinomycetes > Micrococcales > Microbacteriaceae > Microbacterium > Microbacterium sp. SCN 69-37. The sequence continues at coordinate 1,723 of NZ_MEEL01000004.1, read as the reverse complement.
AGAGCGCCGATGAGGACGACGTAGATCACGGAATTGTGCGCATAGTAGAGCGGTGACGTCCCATCGAAAGGATTCGGCGCGGACGTGAGCCCGGACGCAGTGATCTGCTGGTACACGGCGGTCACGGTGCTGCGGGCGCTCCATCCGATGACCGCTGACAATGACACCATCCCGAGGAACACGAACAGCAGCAGCTGCGGCATCCGGGCTCGCCTCGTGCACAGCAGCTCGTGCTCGAAGGATGCGGCGAAGCCGGTCATCGGATCGGCGGGGACTCGAGGGTGAAGTACAGGGCCTCGAGCGAGTCGTCCCCCGGGTACGCGTCCCGTGTCGCCGCGATCGTGCCGTTGTGCACCAGCGTCCCGTTGCGCAGGATCCCGATGCTGGTGCAGGTCTTGGTCACTTCCGACAAGAGATGCGTGTTCATGAAGATCGTCATCCCGTACTCGCTGTTGAGTTTGGAGATGGTGTCTCGGAGCCCCCGCACGCCTTCGGGATCGAGCCCAGACGTGGGTTCGTCCAGGAACAGCACTGTCGGGGCGTGCAGGATCGCCTGTGCGATACCGATCCGCTGGCGCATCCCTTTGCTGAACCCGCCGACGCGGCGATCCTCCACACCGCCGAAGTCGAGGAAGTCGAGGACCTCGGAAATACGCGGATCCGGTCTCCGCAACCCGGAGAGGCGTCCGAAGAACCGCAAATTCTCCCTGACGGTGAGGTGGTCGTAGAACTGCACGTTCTCGGGAAGGTAGCCGATCGACCGCCGCACCTCACCGGCCTGGGTGGCGACGTCGTGCCCGTTCACCAGCGCGGCCCCCGCGCTGGGCGGTATCAGCGTCGTGAGGACGCTGACGGTGGTCGTCTTTCCGGCGCCGTTGTGTCCGAGGAGCCCGAAGATCTCACCCCGCGGAATCTGCAGTGACAGATCGCGCAGCGCATCCCGGGTCCCGTAGGACACGCTCAGATGCTGCGTCTGAATGGCGAAATCAGTCATGCCTGCGACGTTATGCGGGGCAACGTGAGATGAGAGTGAGAGAGCGAATCCATCCCCGGACTCTTACCCAAGCCAGGCCAGCACCGTAGCTGCCGGTCGACTCGATCGCCCACGCGCGTCGTTCGTCGACCGTGAGCGTCTTGGCCCACCTGAGCGCTTGACCGTACCCTCGTCGCGTCGCGGGAAACGTCGCCGACGCTAGTTCACCCTGCCGTGGTGACGCTGACGACGGCCGCTGTCACCCGGTCGCGATCCGGATCAACGCCGATCACATGGTCGACGAGCTCTGCAAGAGCAGCCATTTCTCTACCTCTTCCTCTTCGATGGGTCCACCGCCGGAGGGATCGAGGCAGGACTGTGACGGGTCACCCGAAGGGACAAGCTCCTAATCAAGCCATCTGAAGTCGGCGGTGCGGCCGGCGGACATATCTCCAAATGAGGACACCCGGAGGGTCGGTCATTCTGCGGGTCACACCAGCCGACACCACCTTGCCGCGCAGCATGCCGCAAGTGTCACAATCGTTCTGGTCACTACTGCAGACGAACGTGCTCAACCAGCAGCGGTGGACGAGCCGGCAGGAGCTGCGGCTGGCCATCGTGGTCTGGATCGAACGGAAGTACCACCGCCAGCGAGCCCAGGACACCCTCGGCGGCTTGACGCCCATCGAGTTCGAAGCCAAGCTAGCCGAGCCGCTCACACTCGCGGCCTAAACCGAACCTGTCACCAGT